>CBFGMW010000091.1:0-8169 GCA_965649925.1 uncultured Fluviicola sp. | reverse complement strand
CTTACCGGAAAATGATTCCATCATCAGCTTTTGCAGTAATTTCGGAAACTACTCGATAGCTGAATTTAATACTCATTCGCAGAAACTCAGAATAATCAAAACGGATACTACCATGTGTCATTCCATGCCTTTTTTAGGATTGTCTTTGAGAAAAATTCAGGACAAATTTCTGTTCCCCATGGTGAAGGTAAATGATGCCAACGAAAAAGGAAATTTTTTAAGTGTTTATAATAAGCAAAAACGCTACGAACAGGGGATGGGTGATTTTTCACTTTTCGACCAGCATAAATTTGCTCCTTATTTTGAAGCTCCTGTAATGTCCGAGATTACGAAAGGAGCTTTTTATATTACCTCAACGTCATCAAATGGGGTTGTGAAATGCAGTTTAAAACCGCAGAATGAAAAACTGATTTTAGAACCACTTAACGCACTGTGTTTTTCAAAGCAGACGTTTAATCGTTTTATTGGGACAATGACTAAAGCTGATTTGGGAGATTTTGCTAAAATGGAAGAAAACTACATCACCAAAAGTTATGTGGTTGGATTGTATCTGTGCGGAAACAATCTGATCCGTGTTTCAAAAAGAGAACAACCTTTTATGAATGAAGCTACTTCCACCAAAAATGCACTGATGAATGCACCGTGGACGATGGAAATTCTGAATCTGAACAATCAAAGCGGAGAAATCAGTCAAATTGAAAGGGAACATTTCCGTTTTACGAATGCATTTGTTCATAAGCGCCATTTTTTTGTTTTATCGAATCAATCTAATCAACATGAAATCATTTATTATGCCCTTCGTTAAGTTTATTCTGCCTCTACTTGTTTTTTTAGGATTTACTGCTTGTGAGACAGAGGTAAAAGAACCCCTGGTTTATGAACCACATGCAAGAGATCTTTTTCATGATTATTTCAGGAAAAAGGAATTAAAGGCTTATCTGAGTAAAGAATTTAATGTAGATCTTGGTGCTCCGAAAACGGATACTATTTTATTCATTCCTCTAAACAGCTGTGATAAGTGTGTTCAAAAAGTACTAATCTCGACTCAAAAAAATGAATTCCCGGGACTGATTGTTTTTGCCGGAGATATTCAGTACAAACCGGCATTTAAAGAAATGTATTCAGATATTATCAACAACAAATATTGTTTGATAGATACGAGTAGTGTATTCAACAAATACAATATTGATGTTTTCACCCCAACTCTAATCATTCTTTCCGGAAAACAACCACGCTTTTCACTGATCGATTTTCAGAATTGGAAAAAGGTCTGTAAAACGATCTCATGGAAACTATAAAAGAAAAACCCCTACACGTGATATGATCGGAGTTCATGCTTTATTCTAAGATTATTTCAGGAACTTCATCCATTACTTCATCCAGTACAATTCCTTTCCGTTTTAATTTTCGGAAGGTGTAAATGAGAATTAATAATGCAATTAATCCAATCAAAGCAGAAACGAAATAGGCCGATCCGTATGCAAGCGGGTTTATTTTTCCAAATTTGGATGTTTGGTAGAAAATAATAATCATAGCACTTGGACCAAATATCTCTGCAAGACTCATTAGCGAGGTAAAAATTCCCTGAAGTTCGCCCTGTTCGTTTGCCGGAACCTGCCCCGAAACCAATGAACGAATGGCAGGATCAAAAATTCCGGAAAAGGCGTATGGAATGATCATTAGGAAAATCATCCATCCAAAGGGAACCATTCCGAACCCAATGAAAGAAACGATGGCCAGTATAAGCCCGATCTTTGCGGCTTTTTCATTGCCGTATTTTGTGACCATTTTTCCTGCGAAAATTGCCTGTACCAGTCCGAAACAAACTCCAACTGCAGCCAATGAAAGCCCAAGAAGAGTCAAATCCCATTTAAATTTGGCAATAGTGAAATAGTTCCAAATAGAATGCAACGACATGTTTGCAAGCATAACAAGAAAAGTCACCAAAAACAGTCCGCGGTATTTCGGGAATTTCACTATTTGAATTAAAGCACCAACCGGATTTGCTCTTGCCCAGCTAAATTTTCTCCTGTCATTAGCAGGAAGTGATTCTTTCAGGAACAAGAGGGCGAGAACGAAGTTCAGAACAGAGAAAAATGCTGCAATCAGAAATGGGATTCGCAGTCCGAATTCGGCAACCAATCCTCCGATTGCCGGTCCGATAATGAATCCCAGCCCGAAAGCAGCACCTATCATTCCGAAGTTTTGAGCCCTGTTCTCATCCGTTGAAATATCTGCAATATAAGCCGCGGCTGTAGTAAAGCTAGCTCCGAACATTCCGGATAATAAACGACCAACGATTAACCATGCAAGGTCGGGAGCGAAGTACATGAAAATGAAATCTATTCCTAATCCGAGCAACGACATCAAAATAATGGGGCGGCGTCCGAATCTGTCGCTTAAGTTTCCTATCAAAGGTGAAAATAAAAATTGCGCACCTGCGTAGGCAATCACAACCGGAAGTGAATACTTAGATGATTCGGTAACTGATAAATTTGTTAGCTCTGCGATTAGCTTCGGCAGAGAAGGTATAATAATTCCAAGACCAATGGAATCAATACAGATGGTCATTAGAACAAGATAAATAGCGTATTTTGAATGTTGTTTTTCCATTTTATAAATAGGGTAATATTTTTTCCAGGGCAATTCCGCGCGAGCCCTTTAGTAAAATCAATAGGTCTTTTGGAGGATTTTGGTTGAAATGTTCAATTAACGGTTCAGTAGATTTGAGAAAGATTGCCTGAGGATGTTGTCCTTTTAGCTTTAGAAATTCTTCACCGATAAAAAATCCGCTCAATCTTAAATCAATTGTTAGTTGAAGGATTTCCCGGTGAACCATTTCAGCATCATTTCCCATTTCACGCATATCGCCAAGAATGAAGATTTTTGCATGATTATTAATTGCTGCGAAACTTTTCAAAGCGCTTTCCATGCTGGTTGGATTAGCATTGTAACAATCAACAATTACCGTGTTGTTTTCTGTCTGTTCAACCTGGGAGCGATTGTTGGATGGAACATAACTTTCAATTGCCTTTGAAACATTATCAGCCGTGATTCCAAAGTATCGGCCGATGCGAACTGCTGCAAGGAAATTGATGTAATTGTATTCACCAATCAAATGGGTTTTCAAAAGTTCACTTTCAGTTCCATCTTCTATCCATTTCATTTCAACGAACGGACTCAGATTCACCAATTCACCTGTAAACCCGTACGGATTATTGTAATAATGAATTTTGGTGTCTGCAGGAATGTTTGCAGTTAAGATCTCATCTTCAAAGTTTACAAACAGTTCGCCGTCATGAGCAGCAATGTGTTTAAACAGTTCTGTTTTCGTACGAACAACACCTTCAAGTGAACCAAATCCTTCCAAATGTGCTCTTCCGATATTCGTGATAATTCCGTGAGTAGGTTCCGCTATTTCCGCAAGTTCGAGGATGTCTCCCGGTTTATTCGCACCCATCTCAATAACAGCAATCTGATGCTTTTCATTTAATTGGAGTAGGGTGAGCGGAACTCCGATATGGTTATTAAAATTACCTTTTGTGAAATGAACATTCAGTTGTGTAGCAAGAACAGCAGTGATCAATTCTTTAGAAGTTGTTTTGCCGTTACTTCCGGTAATTCCGATGATTGGAATGTCGAATTGTTTTCTATGTGTATTTGCCATTCTCTGAAGTGTAAGCAAGGCATCCTCAACAAGAATAGTACGCTCATCAATGAAATAGTTAGCTTCATCAATAACAACGAATTTCGCACCTTTTTCAATCGCTTCTTTTGCAAATGTATTACCGTTGAAGTTGGCGCCTTTTAGGCAAAAGAACATGCAATCACGTGTAATCGTTCTGGTATCGATTTGTACGCCTGAACTTAACTTAAACGATTCGTATAAACTTTCCATATTTAACATAAAAAAACCCCGACAGTTTTAACGCGTCGGGGTTTCTATTTTTTTAAGGTAAAACTACCTGTTTTTCTTTTGTTTTTTTCTTCCGTAGTTCATACCTACCGGACTTCCGACTCTGTCCATGGCACAACGGAAACCAATTGTACAAGTAGATTGTCTTTCATCAAGGAATCTTCTTGATCCGGCGTTCAACCAGTATGCTCTATCTCTCCAGGAACCTCCTTTATAAACACGTGATTTATCAGAGATTAATGTAGACGGCCACGAAGTTCTGTCTTCCGGTTTGATTGGCAAACCCTCTAAATCGTAAGTTTCGTAATCACTTTGGTACATCAATAGAGCAGGATCCTGTTTCGCTTCGTTAATACGGGCCTTAACTTCCGCTTTATCGAAATAGATAGTACTTTCAATATCACCATCTAAATAATCGATGTAATCATCTTTACGGTAATTCAAACGACCAATATTTTCTTCTTCAACAACAGGACGGTATTTCAATTTACCCGGAGTGTTTATTATGAATTCAGAGAATCCTTCACGAAGAATAGTAATTGTCTCGTGAGCATATTCGTAATCAGGTCCTTGTCTCAAAACATTTTCGAAGATTCCGTCAAAGATTTCATCTTGTACAAATTGAGAAGCTTCCAAATCGTATTTGTCATTTTTCAAACTGATTGCAGAATCTAAAGCCTGGTTCAATGCTAACATCAAATCTAATTCAATCTGATCTTTCACTTTACCATGTGATACGTAGTACGGATCTGGAGCATTACCAATATTCGCACCTGTATTCATGTTGTGTTTCGCCAGGTTGTTTGCCTGTAATCCAGCTGGAGTTCTGGGATCTGCAGGATCGTGATTTGCTCCTGAGATACGTTGGTAACGAACTCGCTCAAACTCATTCAGATATTCTTTCATACCGTGAACATCGTAGATAATCTGTGTTGTTTTATCGTCAATAGAACCGGCGTTATTCAATTGTTTTGTTTGGAATACATTTCCTCTGAAAGGACGGAATTCATCATAATCTTCGGAAGTCAACGGACGGTAAACATCCATTACCCATTCAGAAACGTTACCTGCCATGTGGTATAAACCGTAATCGTTCGGCCAGAAAGAAGTAACCGGAGCTGTGATATCAGCACCATCATTCAATTGACCTGCAACCCCCATGTAATCTCCTTTACCTCTAACAAAGTTTGCTCGGATCTGACCTGTGAATTCTGCATCATCCTGGCGAACAAAATGACCGTTCCATGGATATTGACGACGTTCTGTAATTACTTCTGTTCCTTCGGTAAGGTTACCGATTAATCCTAAAGATGCAAATTCCCATTCAGCTTCAGTTGGTAGTCGGTAGTATGGTAATAGGATACCATCTTCCATACGAACGATCCGCTCACCCAATTTTTTACCTGTTGCGTTAGATGGATCGCTATCCTGTAATTTATTACCACCCAATTCTTCGCTTTGCTCGAATTGACCAGCTAAATAAGAATCTGTGTTAAATGTATCCGCATCTGCTGCATCCACATCAAAACCAAGAACACCTTCACGAACTAAAATATATTCGTTCACACGATCCGTTCTCCATTTACAGTAATCAGTTGCCTGTAACCAGGAAACTCCTACTACCGGATACTCACGGTACGCTGGGTGACGAAGATAGAAGTCAACATACTTCTCATTGAATGCTAATGGACTTCTCCAGCACAAAGTATCTGGAAGTGCATTTTTGTAGATCATCGAATATTGCTTGTAAGCACGACGAACCCAATACAAATATTCACACCAATGGAAGTTAGTCACCTCAGTTTGATCCATGTAAAACGAAGATACTGTTACACGCGCCGGACGATTATTCCAGTCGAACATAACATCTTGTTCTACCATTCCCATTGTGAAGGTACCACCTTGAACGAGAATTAATCCCGGACCGGTTTCCTGATCTACATAAGGAACTTTTTGAAAACCTCCTTGAGAGACATTGTTATAATCCCACCCGGTTGATTCGGAGGCATCACGGCTACATGAAGCTATCACTAGTCCAGCGAAGGCTACGGCCAAAAAACGCAACGTTTTCATATGCATGGTTTGTTTTTTCATTTTTTTGGAAGACCAAAGTTAAAGTTATAAACGGATAATCACTAACAGGTTACAAAAAAATTAAAAAGACGGACAAGAAATTGTTTTAAATGTTCTGATCGGCGGCTTACATTTCGTATTAATACCCAACGAAACTTCGTGCGAACCACCAGATACTCCATTGTTTAAGCGCGAAACAGTTACATCATAACTATAACCCAATTTAAATGTACCAGTATTTATTCCAATTGTTAAGATGAAGGCATCACGGTTACGAAACCATGCACCGGCATTGAATGAACCATATTTGATATATGTACCAATATTCAACTCCTGAAATCCTTGTTGGTATTGGTAAATGATATTCGGCATAATCGAAGTGGTGTTGTTATACTTCGATTTTGTTCCAAGTGGAATTTCAGCTCCCATGTGCCCGGTAAGTCTTATCGGTAACGGAGAGTTCCCTACAATTAACGATTCGTTTGGTCTGTTGAGGTGGTGACCTGCAAATCCAAAGAAGAAATGTTTTGAATAACCTACGAAACCGGCAGATGCATCAAAGAAACCTCTGCTTCCTCCGCGTACTTCATCTTTTGTTGTAAGTACGAACCCTCTTCGTCCGTCAATCATATCTCCGAATGTCAATTTATCCCAATCAAGTGTTTTTTGATAGTAAGCTGCTCTGGCACCAAAAAGCATTGCAAATTTGTTTGAAACTTTCAGATGGTAAGAATAGATCAAACCAAGCATTGAGGTATTTATAGTTCCTGTTCCCTGCTGGTCATGTGTGGCTAATATACCGAACCCGCCGGAAATGTTTTTAAAGTACTGATCGTAGGAGGCACTATAGGTAACATAGTTTCCTGAAAGTGAAGGCCACTCGTTTCGGTAGTTCATAGCGAAACGTGGACAACCATGCGAACCTGCAAATGCCGGATTTAGGTACAGCGGATTCGCGTAAAACTGGGTAAATGTTGGATCTTGAGCTAGTGAGTCAAGGGAAACAAACAGGAATCCAGTTAAAAATAGTATCTTTATATTCTTCATGTGCATTCAAAAATTGAAGCATAAACTCTTCGTGGTTCCAATGTTACGAAATATTATTCTTTTGGTTACACGTAAATTTACATATCGCAAAAATAAAAAAACATTCATGGCGTTTGATAGAATATTTCAAATGTTTTTGATATAAATAAGAATGAGAACAGAAAAACCTTCTTTCGTGATAAAATTCAAAACTAAAGTCATTTTAGTACTCGGGTCTTTGCTAAGCCTGAATTCTATTGGTCAAACCGAAGCCATAGTGGTTCCATGGAAACAACCTCTTGAGGTTAGGCATAATGGTGAACTTGTGAAAATCCCAAACATGGATAACGCAATATATCAGGATGGGTTGCCTTTTTTTTCAGAACAGTTCAATATGAAGATGGCAAAATATGCCATGGCTGTTTCAAATATCCAGTCTGAACCTGCTCATAGTGAGGATTTAGCGGTTATTGCCATGTCAAATTATCAAATCCCGGCTCAGCCGGAGATACAGACATCTCAGGCGTTGGAAATCGATGGCGTGCAAGTGCAAACTTCATGTGTTCCCTATTTTAAGGAAAATGGTCAGATTAAAAGAATATTAAGTTATAATCTGTCGATTCAGATTGCAGGTCCGATGGTTGTCCAGAAACCTAAAAGTTACGCTGCTTCATCTGTGCTTTCCAGTGGTGAATGGTATAAAATCACAATACCTGAAGATGGTGTTTATAAGTTAGATAAAGCTTTTTTTACAAGTTTGGGTGTTAATGTTGAATCGTTGAATCCACAACATATTAACATCTATGGAAACTCATTCGGAGTTCTAACGGAAGCTAATACTACTGACTATGTGGATGATTTGGTAAAGAATTCAGTTGTTGCCGTTGGAGAAAGTGACGGGGTTTTTGATGATTCGGATTATTTCATGTTCTATGCTGCCGGAGCAAATCGGTGGGACGTAAGCAGTGGCTTGTTTTTCAGAAAACAGCATTTATATGCACAGAATGCAACTATGTTTATACATATTGATGCCGCGGATGCTCCGTTACGGGTAACTGCCATCGGTGATAATGGAGGAAGTGTCAACCAAACAGTAAATAGTTATTCTTATTTTGATATTCACGAAAACGAATCTACAAACCTGGTGAAGGGCG
>CBFGMW010000090.1:0-8182 GCA_965649925.1 uncultured Fluviicola sp. | reverse complement strand
TCACAACAACGGATTAACGCAATTTTACGCCCAGGCATTTGAATCGCGCGCTGTAGTTGAGTTTCCTTATATCAAGGATTTACCGAAAAACTGCATTATCCATCAGGCACTGCTCGTTCTTCCTGTTGCATATCAAACAGGTAATGATTATTACCCAAGTACCTCATTAAATGTGCTGATTGAAACTGACAATTATGCAGCCTATGGTACTACCACTTATCAAGGTGAAGAAAAGCGCTATGTCATTGACATCAAAAATTACGTCCAAAGTATTGTAGACGGTGAATCTGAAAACGAGGGACTCTTCCTTAATCCGTATTATTTCGGAGCTTCTGCTGAACGCATTGTGTTCAACGGTGCCGGATCTTCTTACAAGTCAAAACCAAAGTTAATTATCAAATATACGCAGTTTTAGTATGTGTGGAATTGTTGCTTATATCGGGCCTAAACAGGCTTATCCAATCATAATTAAAGGATTAAAACGATTAGAATATCGCGGTTACGACAGTGCCGGGATTGCTTTGTTGCAAGGAAATAAATTGGCTATTTTTAAACGTCAGGGGAAGGTTGCCAACCTCGAAGAATTTACTGCGAACGCAGTATTATCCGGGAACTCGGGAATTGGGCATACACGTTGGGCTACCCACGGTCCTCCGAATGATGTAAATGCACATCCTCATTTTTCGAATGATGGTAAAATTGCCTTGATACACAATGGGATTTTCGAAAATTACAATTCGCTGAAAGAAGAACTTCTAGCTCGTGGTTACCAGTTCAAAAGCGATACTGATACAGAAGTATTGGTTCATTTGATCGATGATATCATGAAAAATGAACAGGTTGAATTGGCTGAAGCCGTTCGACTTGCCTTATTGAATGTTGTTGGCGCATACGCCATTGTAGTTATTCATCAGGATTACCCGAATCAATTAGTAGCGGCTCGCAAAAGTTCTCCGTTAGTAGTTGGATTAGGAAAAGACAACGAATTCTTCTGCGCTTCAGATGCCACTCCAATTATAGAATATACCAACCAGGTTGTTTATCTGGAAGACGAAGAACTTGCTGTTCTGGATATCAATGAAGGATTGAAGATTACAAATCTGCGCAACCAGGAAAAAACTCCTTACGTTCAGGCATTGGAACTTCAGTTGGAAGCACTTGAAAAAGGAGGCTACGAACACTTCATGCTGAAAGAGATTCATGAACAGCCCCGATCTATTCAGGATTGTTTCCGTGGTCGCTTAAATGCTGATGAAGGTTGGGTTAAACTGGGTGGAATCAAAGAATTTGAAAATAAAATGGTTCAGGCACAACGCATCGTAATGATTGCTTGTGGAACATCCTGGCACGCTTGCTTGGTTGGAGAATATTTGTTCGAAGATCTGGCGCGAATCAATGTGGAAGTTGAATACGCATCGGAATTCCGTTACAGAAATCCGATCATTAATGAAAACGATATTGTAATTGCTATTTCCCAATCAGGCGAAACAGCTGATACACTTGCCGCTCTAGAGTTGGCAAAACAAAAAGGTGCAACCATACTTGGAATTTGTAACGTGGTAGGTTCATCTATCTCACGTGTTACAGATGCAGGTTCATACACACACGCCGGACCTGAAATCGGGGTAGCTTCAACAAAAGCATTTACCGCTCAGGTAACTGTTCTAACATTGATGGCACTTCGTTTGGCGCACAAAAAAGGAACAATCAGCGAATCAAAATACCATACCATGCTCACAGAACTGGAGGCAATTCCTGACAAAGTGAAAAAGGTGTTGGAAAGCAATGATCATATTGAGAAAATCGCAGCAATTTATAAAGATGCCTCAAATGCGCTGTATTTAGGTCGTGGAAGTTCATTCCCCGTTGCTTTGGAAGGCGCTTTGAAACTGAAAGAAATTTCATACATCCACGCTGAGGGTTACCCCGCTGCAGAAATGAAGCACGGTCCAATTGCCTTGATTGACGAGGAAATGCCGGTTTTCGTGATTGCAACGAAAGGAACGTCTTACGAGAAAGTTGTAAGTAACATCCAGGAAGTAAAAGCACGTAAAGGAAAGATCATTGCAATTGTAACTGAAGGCGATACGGAAGTAAGAGCAATGGCAGATCATGTAATCGAGATTCCGGATACAGACGAACATTTAGTTCCTTTGTTGGCAACAATTCCGTTACAATTATTGAGTTACCATATTGCGGTAATGAGAGGCTGTAACGTTGATCAACCAAGAAATTTAGCGAAATCGGTTACGGTGGAGTAATTTTTATATATTCATGAAAAAGGGAGAACAACCATGTTCTTCTTTTTTTTCATCAATTTTTTCGTCGTTTCTCCGGTTTTCCTTCAACTGATTGAATCTCTTGCGGCGATACCATAACCTTTCCCATGATCTTTGGCTCCTGAACCGGAAGCATGATCTTCATTTCTTGCAGTACTTCAACCTGATCGAGGTAATAAGTCATCTGATTGTATCCTTCCAATTGAACGGTAAAATATGACGGTTGTTTGTCCCAGTTCAAATCCAGTCTAAATGATCCGTCTGTCAACGAAAAGGTTTTACCAACTTCTTCTCCTTTAAAATCGAATAGCGTGATCTTTGAATTAGTCAAAGTTGTACTATCGTTCTTATAAACCACACCTGAAATCAAATGTTCGTCTTTGTGATCGTAGATCATAGCAACATCTCCACGTAGCATTTCAACGGGCCGTTCGTTTGCTGTAAATTCTCCTGTAACGGTGTTTGAAGTTGAACAGCTTTCCAAACCAAGTAAGGCACTCAACGATGCGCCAAGCAAAATTGCCCGTAAACTGAAATTGGAATACAATATTGGCGAAACAACCTGCATATTGTACTGAATTGGTCGGCCCAATTGCGATGGCTTTGCATTTCCGCACATTTTCACGCCAGGATTGTCGTCGATCAATTGAATGATCTCTAAATCGGTCATGCGCGAAAGGTCAACCACCTGCTTTTCGCAAGAGTTGCAAAATCTTCCTTTCTCAGAGGGCGACATTCCGTCCCAATCTTCTTTGCATGGATCAGCTATACTTAATTTTACAGATCTGTTTTTCATCATTGCTTCTTTAATTCTCAATCACCATTACTTCACCTTTCATCATTCGTTCTCCTCTGGTTAGAGCAATAACAAAATTGTCTTTAACCGAAATATCCCTTAAGTAAACGATGTAATTCATGTAGCCGGGAGACGATACCATCAAATAGGCTCCATCTTTTTCAGTTCCGCAATCTATTTTAAAAGCCCCGCTCCGTTTGGCTTTTACAGTTGTCACCGGAATACCTGTTGATGAGTACAATTCTATTTCGGAATCTGAGATTCCTAAACCTGAATCTGCATCGGTTACCATTCCGTTAATTTTCAAAGCTTCCTTGCTCTTTGAGAGAAAAGAGGACTGTTCGGTTATATAATGATCTTCAGCCAGGGTTCTTTTATGCTGAACCGGCGCCTCAATAACAAACATTTTTCCAACTACGGCTTTGTCGCTTTTACAGCTTTCCAAACCAAAAATACTTGTAAGTGTTGCGCCCAATAGAACCGCTCTCAAATGATTTGAACGCTGTTCGGGAATAGCATTCATCAAACTTCGGTTCAACTGTCCTTCTGTGAATCTTCCGCACATGTGCTGACCTTTATTCTCTTGAAGAATTTCAGTCAAACGTAAATCACTCATGCCGCTAAAATCCATTACAGGCCTGGAACAGGAAGAACAAAAACGACCTTGATCCGTAGGCGACATCGAATCCCAATTTTCATGGCACGGATCAGCAATAACAACTTTAAGCGATTTATTTTTCATGGTTCAGCATTTCTGGTTTTCAATACAACCAACTTTGGTGATGGTTCACCCTGGTAACTTAATGCCCAATTTACCGTATTTTTGGAACACTGAAAATAAATCTATGAAAAATTCGAGATTCCTTGCGCTTTGTGTATTGTTCATCAGTTTGAATTCGATTGCTCAAAATACGGTATTCGATATTGAAACACTCTGGAAGTTAAAACGCATCAGCGGAACGGTTGTTTCACCAAATGAAAAATGGCTGGTATACCAGGCTGCAGCTTACGATGTTTCTAAAAACAATGGAACAACAAGCACGTATTTGATGGATCTGAATTCCCGTGTTACCAAAGAAATCCTAAATGCTTCGGCATACAATCTAAGCTGGAACGCCCAAAACCAGCTTACTTTCCTGGAAGAAGAGGGAGCTAATACTGTACTTTCCAGTTTTGATCCCGTTGCCGGAAACGAAAGTATCCTTTTCAACTTCGGTGATTTAGCAATAGATGGAATTACGATATCTCCGGACGGAACGCGTTTTGCCACGCTGGAATCAGTAAAGATCAGAACAGATATTCACGACAAATACCCGGATCTTCCTTTGGCCAATGCAAGAGTGGAAGAAGACCTGATGTACCGTCACTGGAACAAATGGACCGGAACGAATGCTCCACACCTGTTCTGGTACGAGAAAAAAAACGGCGAATTCGTAAAGAAAAGAGATGTTATGCTGGGGGAGAATTTTCCTTCCGTTACGGGTCCTTTCGGTGGAATTGAATCGGTTTGCTGGAGCAAAGACGGGCAGGTTCTTTATTACAGCACGAAGAAAATGGCAGGAAAAGCGTTTGCGACATCAACAAACGCAGAAATATATGCTTACCGCACAATCGATAATATAACAACTACTTTGACTTCTGCTCACAAAGGTTATGACACCAGTCCTATGATCAATTCGTCCGGAAAAACAATGGCGTGGCTAAGCATGGACGAAGATGGAAATGAGTCGGACAAGAACAAACTGCGCATTATTGATCTGGCTTCCCGCGTTGAAAAAGAACTGACTTTGAACTGGGATTTAAGTGTAGAAAGCGCCGTTTGGCATCCAACCAAAGACATTATATTCATTACAGCTGCAGTGGAAGGAACCAAAATGGTTTTCCAGGTGGATGTTCTGGCTGGAAAAATTACTCAGCTAACGAAAGAAGTTTGCGATTATACCAATGTTGTTCCATTGAAAGAACGACTAATTCTGGAACGTCAATCAATGATAGATCCAACGGATATCTGGATGTTTACAAACAAGACCTCTAAATTGGAGCAAATCACGAAAATCAATGAAGACATTCTGAAAAATTTCCCCGTTCCGACTGTCCGGGAAAAATGGTACACCACAACCGATGGAAAACAGCTTTTGACATGGGTAATTATGCCTCCAAATGTTAAAGAAAGTGAAAAGTACCCTACTTTATTATACTGCCAGGGCGGACCGCAAAGTGCCGTTTCCCAATTTTTCAGTTATCGCTGGAATTTCAGAATAATGGCTTCGCACGGATACATTATTGTGGCTCCGAACCGACGCGGATTACCCGGCTTTGGGGAAGAATGGAACGCAGCAATTTCCAAAGACTGGGGTGGGCAGGCAATGAACGATTATTTAGTTGCAATTGACAGTTCTGTTGCTCAGATTCCGCAGATCAATAAAGACAAACTAGGCGCTGTAGGAGCGTCGTACGGTGGCTATTCTGTTTACTATTTAGCTGGAATTCATAACAATCGATTCAAAACATTTGTTTCACATTGCGGGCTTTTCAACCTGGAGAGCTGGACCGGAACTACCGAAGAATTGTTTTTTGCGAACCATGACATAGGTGGGCCCTACTGGCTGCCTGAGAACAAAGAACTGTACGCGAAGAACAGTCCGCACAACATGGTCGACAAATGGAACACTCCAATGCTTGTAATTCATGGCGGTAAAGATTTCCGTGTTCCGGAAACAGAGGGAATGCAGGCATACCAAGTGTTGCAGACAAAAAACATTCCGAGTAAATACCTTTATTTCCCGGAAGAAGGACACTGGATTACCAAACCGCAGAACGGAGTATTGTGGTACCGGGAATACTTCAATTGGCTTGATACCTATCTGAAGTAGCCCGAAAAAGTGTAATATTCTATTAATTTTGTAGTAAATTCATAACATTCATGTGGAATAAACTCGCAAACATTGTTCTCCGTAATCGTTTTTTAATTCTCGGTGTTTTTTCATTGCTGACTGTACTTTTCGGGTACTACGCTGCAACCGGTTTAAAGATTGAGAACAAGTATGGAAACATGCTTCCAAAAGATACGGAAACACAAACCACTTATTTGAAATTCAAAGAATATTTCGGGGAAGATGGTTCGGCCCTGGTTATTGCTATTCAGGACAAACATTTGCACAGTCCCCGGAAATTCAAGGCGTGGAAAGAATTGGGTGAGAAAATCCTTCAGATGAAAGGAGTTGAGTCGGTTATTTCAGAAGCAAAACTGGTGACTTTGATAAACGACACTACCAACAACACGTTTATTGCAAAACCAATTTTCGTAGATAAAACTTACAAAGAAAAGTCTATCGATTCGATCAAAAAAGAGATTCGTAATAATCCGCTTTTCAATAAAATCCTTTACAATGATTCTACCGGAGTCAGCATTATGATGGTGTCGGTAGAAGAAGATTTTATCTTAAGCAAAGAAAAACAACAGGTTGTTATCGATATTGAAAACCTGGCCCGTTCGTACGAAAAAGAATTCGGAAAAGTTCATTTCGCCGGATTACCTCACATGCGTGTTCTCATCGGAAAGCGTATTCTAAGTGAGATGTACATTTTTATCGCCCTGTCAATTTTCGTGTCGGCGCTCATCATGTTCTTCTTCTTCCGTTCGTTAAGAGTTACAATGATCTGTATGTTCGTTGTAATGATTACAGTTATGTGGGCTTTGGGAACTATTGCCATGTTCGGTTACCACGTATCCATCATGATGGCACTTATTCCGCCGTTGATGATCGTTATTGGTATTCCGAACTGTATTTATCTCTACAACAAATACCATCAGGAATACCGCGCGCACAGAAATAAGGCTAAGGCACTTCACCGCGTAATCCGTAAAACAGGAACTGCCATGTGGTTAACCAATGTTACAACGGCTTTCGGTTTCATCACATTCCTGTTTACAAACTCAGACAAATTCTTTGAGTTCGGGGTAATCTCGTCCATTAATATCATGTTCTGTTACGTGATCTCAATTGCACTGATCCCAATTTTCGCATCGTTCTCTAAAAATCCGCCGGAAAGACATCTGAAGCACTTAGACCGTAAGCAATCGACGGCTTTGCTGGAAAAATTGGTGCGAATTACAACGAATCACAGACCGATCGTATATACAATCACCATTGTTGTAACATTGCTGAGCGGTGCCGGAATTTATTTCATGAAAGTAACCGGGAATATAACCGGCGATTTACCGAAAAACGATCCGATACTAAAAGATGTTCAATTTATGGAATCGAACTTTGGAGGAGCTGTTCCTTTTGAAGTGATGATCCACTACAAAGAGCCGGGGAGATTATTCTCTAAAAACACGCTGAACAGCGTTGAAGAAGTTCAGAACATGTTTGCTCAAGATTCATTGTTTGCCAAAACTCTGACCATTGTTGATTTCATCAAAGTCGTGAACATGTCCTACTACGGGAATGATCCTGAACGTTACGAGATTATCAGCAACAGGGACAAATTGCAGTTGAAAGAATATTTCGACAATTTCTCTATGTCAAATTCAAATCCGGTATTTTCACTGAATGAATTGGTAGATACGGCGCATTGTATTATTCGTATCAGAACTCAAATGAAAGATATCGGTTCATACGAAGTATCAGATGAAGTTGGAATGGTGAAAAAGAAGATCGATTCCATCATGAATCCTGACAAACCGAACCTCGAACGATTGTATACCGGGTTTGAAAAAGGAAAACGATCATTCGCCGATTCAATTATTGACAACTACAACTCAGTCAATATTTCATTAACCGAGTTACTTTCAAAAGGATCAGCTGATCAGCAGTTGAAATTTGACTCAGACCCTGAACTGGTAAAAACATATATCGGGAAACCGAATTTCAAAAAAACACTTCGTAAGGCAATTAATAAAACGTATTACGATGTTGAGCTAACAGGGACTTCTGTGGTTGCATCCGAAGGAACACAATACCTCGTAAACAGTTTATTACAGTCAATTGTATTTGCAGTTATTTCAATTGCCGCATTGATGTGTGTGTTGTTCTATTCGCTCCGAATGGTAGTTGTTTCCATGATTCCGAACCTTATTCCAATGGTGTTTACAGCCGGAATT
>CBFGMW010000089.1:0-8267 GCA_965649925.1 uncultured Fluviicola sp. | reverse complement strand
AGGAAAGTAATGTGAAAACCACCGGAACTAAAGAACTTCCGGATAAAAACAGAATTTGAAAAAGCTTTCCTCCGTCGAGCGGCTGGACCGGCAATAAATTTAATGCATTCAGAACGAGAAAAATACATGAAAGCGATGCAAGCCAATCAATTGAATATTCAAAGCCAATATACCAGCAAATCAAACCAAAGATAATTCCCGGAATTGGGCCGGCGATCACAACTAACACTTGCTGCCATTGTGTGTATGATTCCTTCTTCCCATGAACAAAAGCTCCCATTAAGGGAACAAAAAGCATCCGCACATTTTCATAGCCGAACAACTTCATGAAGAGGAAATGACCTAATTCATGTATAAAAAGCACCCCGACGATCAATGAAATGAAAATCAAATCTGAATCAATGAACAGGCAATAGGTCAATACGAATAAGGCCATAGAGAAAAAAGTCAGTCCAATGGACCGGGCCGATTTCTTTTCTTGTTCGAGTATTGGTTTCTGCTGATAAAAAGGCGAATCATTCATGATGATCAAATGTACAAACTTGACACGCCTTTATCAAATCTTATTCCAAAAACGTATTGTTTTGTCATCACTTGCAGTAACAAAACCATCTTGCAGCGAAAACAACGCATTTACAGATTTCAAATGGGCACCTGCTCCATCAATCTTTTGCAGGATTCTCCATTCCCTGGTCCACACTTTAATTGTTTTATCCTTGGAACAGGTCACAAATCCATCTTCAAATAATTCAACTGCATAAACAGACTGATAGTGAACCGGGATTTTTTTGATAATCGTACCGTTTTCCGAGAGTTGGGTTACATGACCATCCAATCCACCGCTTACGTAACCGTTTTCAGTTTTCAGAACGCAGTAAACACTTCCTTCATGTACTTTTGATGACCAGATCTCATTCAGAGACGGTGTTTGAAAAGCCCGCAATTTTCCATCCTGAGAGCCCACCAAAAATGCTGCTCCGAATTCCTTTATGACTCTGATCTTACCTGAATCGAGAGGAAAATACCAGGAAAAATTACCAGTTTCATCGATGGCATATAGATTTCCTTCCTGATCACCAATGAGCAATAAGTTCAGAGCGTTCGACCAGCAAAGAGCAAAGACAGATTTTCCAAAACGGTTCAGTTCCCACAAAAGTTTTTTGGTGATAAGATCTATTGCCCGCACCGTACCATTATTACAGCCAACAAAAAGAATCGACTCTTTGACAAAGATGCAATACGCGGGAGAATCGAGTTGAACAGCGAATCTGTCCTGTTCACCCGTTTCAAGATTCCAGCGCGTAACAAATCGATCGGAACTTGTGCTGTAAACGAATTCCTGATCATGTGCCAGGGCATAAACAGGACCTGAATGTCCGCGAAATACTCTTGACTGGAATTCCATCTTAACGCATGTCAGTGAAATGTGTTCTGTAAAACTTCAGGAAATAAATCAGCTACGACTTATTCATCCTCCGGTTCGTCAGACTCAACTTGTTTTAGTCGTTCTGCGTAATCGCTTGGCAAAAATTCGAAGAATGTATCACCTCTTAAACCTAAACGCAGACATTCCAAAGGAATCACTTCGTTAGGCGCAATATTTCCGAGGTTTACATTTGCTCCGAACAATTTTACAAACCAAACCTGTTGATTTTTCTGTGGTGCTTCCCACAAAATATCCTCCGGTTTTACGTGAGCAATGATTTTATTGATAAGCATTGTGTGCGCTGTTCCATTTGGACGGAAAACACCCACATTTCCAGCTTCTCTTCCTTCAGCGATAACTTTCCACGAACCGGCTTCCAATTCAGAGCTCATCATTTTGATCCAACGATTCGGGCTGATTAATATACCGGAATCTTTCGAACCAACTTCTGAAAGTACAGTTCTTGTTTTAGCCAATTTTGCAATCAACTCTAACTTTTCATCGTGATTGATGATAATTGAACCATCAGAAATTTCCGCCAGTTCCATCTTATATTTATCCAGCAAACGCATGTAGTCTTCGAAACGACCACGAGCATGAAATGCTTCAAACAAAGTTCCTCCAAAATACGGACGTAGATTTGCTTCCCGGTACAAATCCAGTTTCTTCTCTAAATCTGCAGTTACAAATGCTGTTCCGAAGCCGAATTTCACAATATCAGTCAAATGGCCGGATGCTTCGATAAAGTTTTTTGCTTCAGTTAACCCTAAACCTTTATCCATCATCATAGTGATGCCATGGTTTCTTGGTTGAGTAGCGCGTTCAGGGATATATGGTAATGAAAAATTCAAAGACATAGTTGTCGTAAATTGTGTTTTTAACGGGTCAAATTTACACATTTAAGAAGGAACTACGATCATAAAATCTGTTCAATCCGAATGAGAAATCAACTTCTTAAAGTTAACAATTAAACTGTAGTGACAAGTTGCAACTTGTCACTACAGTAAATAAGGTTATTTTTTGGTCAACTCAACGATTTCAGGAATTTCATTCAGATCAGGATAACGCTCGAATATATCCAGTGTTTTTTCACGGTTTGCGAACAAACTTTCAACAAGAAGCAGTTTTGCATCATTCAAGCGACCTGAAATTGCGTTGAGATAAATAATTGGCAAAATGGCGAAGAAATAATTGTTCTTACCAAGGAAATCTTCCACATACGGGCGCGCTTCTGTTGGGCGATGATCCATCAAATAATCCACATAATCAAAAAAAGCATCTTCATTTCCCGGGTCCAGTTCCAAACATTTCAGATAAGCTTCTTCCGCTTTATCCAAAAATCCTGCGTTTTCCAAAGCTCCTGCGTACACATGGAAATATCCATCCATCAAAGGCTCAATTTCGATTGCACGCTCAATGTAGTGTAAACTCTCATTTGGTTTTCCCTGCAAATCCTTCACGATTCCGAGCCCAAGCCACGCTTCAGCTAATGTTGGCGCCAGGTTCAGGCTTTTTTGATAAAAATCCCAGGCTTTATCCAAATCTTCCAAATGTTCGTATGCTTCACCCAAATAACAATAAGTCAGCGGGTCTTCCCCATCTATCTCCAGACACTTTTCAAAAGATTCAATTGATTCATTATACAACTCCAGTGTCAACTGGGCATTTCCCATATTGAAATAAGACGGAGAAAAGCGCTCGTTGATAACCAAACTGTATTCATAAGCAGTAACGGCTTCAGTAAAACGTTCGCATTTAGAAAAAGTGTTCCCCAGATTATACCAGGCGGTAAACGAATAGGGATTATCATCTAAAAATCGGTGATACGATTGAATAGCGCGTTCCATATCGCCAAGTTGATCGAGACAAAAAGCCAATTCGTAAAGCGCGCCTTCGTTTTTTGGATTTGTTATCATTGCTGACTCCAATACATCCACCGCACCTTTGAAATCTCGGACTTGTTCCAATTCATTCGCAAGATCCAAATAGATTTCATCACGATCTTCCTCCTCGGCATGTTCTAATGCAGTACGGAAATACTTGATAGCATTCTTATTATCTCTCAATTGAGAAAAGATTGTTGCTTTTGTCAACAGCATATCCAGCGAAGCAGGATCTACGCGCTCAATCGGCTCCAAAATATTCAATGCTTCTTTCAGCTTACCGAGCCCTGACATAGCCTGTGCTTTTCTAATCGCGAACAGAGTATAAAAAGGATATTGCTGAATTCCGACTTCTGCTGCAGCTTCTGCTTTGGTATAATATCCGTTGATCAGGTAATGATCGATAATTCCTTCCAGACAATCGCTGTCGTAAAACCCGAAATCGTTGGAGTTATATTGCTGCTCGAAGCGTGCTAAATCATCATTTAGGTGATTTTCTTGTGTTTCATCTTCCCAATCAAACATAGCGTGTTTTTTCTTCTATTAAAGTTACGATTTTTATGAACCGGTCACAAAAAACATTTCACAGGTTATTAACAACAATCTGTTCTTCCGAATCGTGTCAAATATCTCCCTTTTAACGATGAATTTTCCCGTTGTTACAGCGTTTTAGTAACTATCCCTTTTCGGAAAATCTTAAAAGTAAAATAAAGCATCGTAAGAAATATTCCCATAAACAAAGTTAAGCCCCATGTTCGTATATGATCGAACGGATAAATAAACCGATTGGCAACATCTGTCAAAAGTGAGGAAGGTCTATTCAGAATATCCCAGCTATTCCAACGCAGGTATCTTCCTAGGTAAATCCCGAATCCGCCCAAAAACATGCAGCAAATTGAAATCGCCGTCACCTGTTTTCCAGTCAGGAATTTCAACAACATTTCTTCAATATCCCACAAGCTCATAAAACCGTAAATGAGGCCTGTCCAGGCAAAGGACAAGATCAATAACAGATCGAACCAGATTGGCATAGATGAATTATGACTCAGGTGAAAAAGATCTGTCAGAATATAAGGAGCATTCGGAAAAAAGATAAGCCACACAAACAGCAGGAAAAAAATAACAACTTTGCTTTTTTGGAAATTAGGATACAAAATTGCCAAAGAAGTCAATGCCCATGGAAAAAATGCCAGGAATAAATTCCAGTTTAAGAATAGAAAATGATGTGTATTCGAATAATCGACGCGAAATACGGACACAACCAGGCAAAAAATGCTCATCAGCCCAATAAGAACCGTAATGTTCAATCGATTTGTTTCTTTCAGGCGTGACAACATAAAACTATGATTTTAGGTAAGAAGATAATTAGTCCAATAGTGAACGCTGCAATTGCTGAAATGAGCACTGCTGCAGCCGACAAATCTTTTATTTTCTTAATGGTCCGGTTTTGTTCCGGAGTTACGTGATTGCAAAAGACTTCTATCGCAGAATTCATTAGCTCGAAGGCAATCACAAGTCCAATACTTACAACAACAGCTACCCATTCCATTAAGGAAATCTGCAGGACAAAACCCAGAACAACGACCAGAACAGCGCAAATTGCATGAATTCGCGCATTAGGCTCTTCATGAAACAACACTCCCAAACCATTGAAAGCGTATTTGAAACTATTTAATCGATTCTTTAGAGTAGAATTTTTCTTATCTGTCATCTTTTCGAAATCTGTGTTTTAACGCTGAAAAACGATTGAGATTGTTTAGAAAGACTTAAGAAATGTTAATAATATTGAACGACTGGAGATTAGAGACTCAAGATTGAATACTTTAAGTAAAAATGCGGATTACAAATTAAAACAATAAGTTTAATTAATACCTAATAAATAACTGACAAACAAATAGATAAAATTAAACTAATTATTTAATTAATATGATATCTCATTTTTCGGATGAATTGGTTCCGGAACGTCATTTATCTCTTTCTCATCGACAGTAAACTCCCAAACCAAGTTCTTCTAACAAAAACGTGATATGTAAGTGTACTTAGCCCTATCCCACCGACCAGTGTCAAACCAAATTTCAGGAAAACGTTTAGTGAAAGTGGGATTAGGATCAGTTGGATAATCAGTACAAAAACCATATTAGACAAATAAATCCAGTATGAAGCACCAGCAAAGTACTTCTCAATTCGTGTAGTTGATCTTTTGATTTGCAGGCATTTCCCCCACAAGCCAAGTGTAATAAGGTAAGTTGCGGAAATTGAAAAGCTTATTCCGGCAAATCGAATCAATTCGTACCAGGACAAATCTGTACGCTTGGCCATCATTTGCGGGACCAAAGCAAGAATCCCTGTAATGAAACCGATCCAAAGCATTCTATTAGCATTCTTACTAAGAAAGTGAGCATAACTTTTTAGGTTGAATAAGGCTATTCCAATCAGGAAGAAGATGAAATAATGCAGTAAGGACGGCCATTCCGGTAAAAATGTCAGCGGATTATCAACGATCCAGCGTTTCATGAAGTACATACTGAAAATGGAAATAACAATTCCGGAAAGAATACAAACTTTTACCGAAACGGATACTTTGAAGGCTTCAAAGCGGTCAGAAAGCTTATTAAAAACCATTACAAAGGCCATAAACAGGCAGAGATAGTATAAAAACCACAAATGTCCGGTTGGGAAGAAATTAGACAATCCAATTTCCCAGGCTTTCGAATATGCTGTCATGAGCCGGTCTGCAGAAAACCATTCGTAGGTATTGTAAGGTTTCAGATAGAAAAAGCTTAAAACAATCGGAACAAACAGAAAAATCCCTATGATCATTGGAACAACAATTCGTTTTAGCCGGTCCAAAATAACGACTCTTACAGTTTTCTTTGCCAGCTGCATCGCGAACATGTAACCTGATAAGACAAAAAACAATTCCATTGCAAACAAGTGAACGACAAAAATATAAGCATCAAAGAACCACGATCCTTTATCATCTAAAGGCCAGATTGGCGCTTTCGTAACCATATAAGGAACTGCGGAATGAATGCTGCAGCGAACAACACTGAGGTAGATCCTTAAAATATCAATATTATCTAATCGATTGTTTTCCAAATTTTTAAATAAATTTAATTAAAGCGATAGTTTACATCTTAAAAACCAAACGATAGTCGATAATCCGTGAAGAAAAGTTATCAAAAGCAATACAATCAACCCTGTGTGCTCTAATGAATAAGTTGTAAGAATGGATAGTGAAACAGGAATGGCTAGTACTGTCCACAGCCAGACTCCCAGACGTTTTCCTTCTGATAATAACCCGTTTGCAATTGTTCCCAGGAATACCATTCCGAACCAAACCCATTTGATTTCAGGTTTCCATACATCTTCAAAATTGATAAATGCGAGAAGCAGCGCAAAAAGCAGCAAAGCTCCTGAAACAAGCAGTAAAGTTGGGTAAACTAATGGCTTTTGAACGCTGATCATCCATTTTGAAAGTGGTTTTACAAACGGAACATTGTTCACCCAAACCGGATTGTAACTTCCAACCGGGTGATCGATCCCGAATTCAACAGGATTTTCGGTCTGTTCTTCCTGGAAAGTCCCGAATAACTTATCCCACAAAACGAGTGTTCCTCCGAAATTCTTATCGATATACGGATTATTCCGGCCATGATGAACCCGATGATGCTTTGGGGTTACCAGGATCAAATCGAGCCAGCCGCTGTTTTTTATCAAGTGATTATGATTGTAGAACTGAATAAAGTAATGAATAGAAGAAACGGCTACAAATAATTCGACCGGGAAGCCCAAAACCGCCAGAATAACGAAATACGGAAACGAAGTAAGTGAAGAATACCAGGAATTTCGAATTCCTAACGACAAACTAAAATGTTCTCCTTCGTGATGTACAACGTGAACGTTCCACAAAATTCTGAAGTAATGATGCGTTCTGTGAAGCCAGTAAAACATAAAATCCCAGAGTAGAAATGCTAAAATCCACTGTAACCAGTATGGAAGCCAATCAACCAAATGCAAACTCAGAAATTGAACGGAATAAAAATAGGCCGAAACCTCCAATCCTCTGAAAATCCAGAGTAGAATGTGCCCTGAATTCAAATTCATGATCAATTCCTTCCACGGCAGCGTTTCTTTCATGTAGAAAACGACAATACATGCCTCGATAATAACAAATAGCAGCAAAAGCCCGTTACCGATCATTAAATCTGTGTTTTGCATAGCTTAATATCGAATAAGTGTTCCGCCAATTGAAAATCCGGCTGACGTTCCAACTAAAAAACACGTTTGACCTCTTTCGATTGCTCCGACTTCAATTAATTCGTGTAATAGCAACGGAATAGATGCCGCAATGCAGTTTCCATATTGTTCCAAATTGGTTTTGTAACAGCCTTCCTTAAATTCAAACAGGCTTTTCACCAAATCTGTACCCGTTTTTGATGCCTGATGCGGGATAATTGCATCTACATCCGTAAATCCAATTTCCAGGTTCCTGAAAAAATCGTCCATAAATCCGGGAACTTCCTTCTTCGTTAATTTCAACAATTGAATTCCGTTCATATCAAATGAATGCAGATCTTCACTGTACGGGACTTCTTTAAAGAAATTCACGTTTCCTCCTCCACGGATAATTGTATGCTCCACACCTTGCGAATACGTCCTGAAGCTGCTTTTAATTACTCCTGATTTACCGGTTTCGTCATAAGAGACAATTACAGCAGCGGCACCGTCTCCAAAAAGGGTCAACATTTCCGGGCGTTTTGAATGCAATCCTTTGCTGGCAATTTCGGAACTTACGATAACAATGTTTTTATATTGATCTCCGTCAAGATAGCGCGAAGCAATGTCGAATGCGTTTACAAAACTCAAACAGGTTGTATCAACGTCCAGTGTTGCAATATTCAATTCCAGTCCGCCATCCAGCAGGCTTTTGATAATACTCGACCGACTTGGTAAAG
>CBFGMW010000088.1:0-8360 GCA_965649925.1 uncultured Fluviicola sp. | reverse complement strand
TTTTTGCTGGCTGGTGTTTATTCCTCTTACCAACACGGAAAGTAACCTCAACGCAATCTGGCTGGTATTTACGCTTATCATGTTTTATGTTTCCGCTACTACTTATGGAATTCCATATTACGCCCTGCTTCCGGAAATGGCATCCGATTTACCGGAAAAAGTAAAGCTTACAACCTGGCAATCGGTCGGATATGTTGTGGGAATTGGATTGGCATCAAATGCATTTAACATTACATCATTATTCCAGGATACACTTGGCTGGGATAAGCTGGCAAGTTTGCAGCTAACTGTTGGATTGTATTGTGTTTTAGCGGCATTTTTCATGGCAATTCCAGTCTTGTTTATCAAAGAACGCGATTGGTGCAAGGGCGAAGCTTCTTCTATTAAACTGACCACTGCATTACGACAATCGTTGAAAAACTCTAATTTCAGACTCTATCTTTTGGCCGATTTCGCCTTCAATACTTCTATTACAATTATACAAACCGGGCTGATCTTCTTCGTTACCATTTTGGTGAAACTACCGGAAGAAATAGGGAATAAACTGATGATCACTTTGGTGCTTTCGTCGTTTATTTTCTACCCGATCATTGGTCCGGCATCGCGAAAATTCGGAATTAAACGAATCATTTCCTTGTCGCTGGTAATTCTTGGTTTTGTATTTACAGGATTGTATTTCCTGGGGAATTTCGACTTTTCTCCAACTTTCCAGATTTTCTTTATTGTCTGCGTAGCAGCTCTGCCAATGGCAACTATGAATATTCTTCCGTTAGCTCTTTTGGCTGATATTATTGAAAAAGATTCTCAGCGTACCAAAGTGAACAAAGAGGCATTGTATTTTGGTGTCCGCTACTTTTTTGTGAAGCTGGCCCAGACTTTCGGAATGGCGATTTTCTCCATGCTGCTGATCTATGGGAAGGACGTAGGTGACGATTTTGGAATTCGTTTGAGCGGCTTAGTCGGAAGTGTTTTGTGCATTGCTGCCGGAATTTACTTTTTGCGGTATCAGGAAGAGAATTAAAAGAAAGGTTTGTTATTAACTGCTCCTTAATATCCTTTTCTCTAGGAATTGCTAGAGAAGTAGGTGATGGGATTGCAGTATTCTGCAATTCTCTTTGCGTTCTTATTTCTTTGCGGTAATATAATTTGAGTCATATTAACCGCAGAGAAAGAAGATCGCAAAGATTTGGTCCGCTGTCAGTGAACCATGTGAGTTAGAAATAAAATCACCTAATCCAGGATAAGTCATTTCTCTAATTCTTAGTTTTTCAGTCTTAATTATTTGCGAAGCAAGTTGTTCGGTCTGGTGTATACCAATTGCATCACGTTGATGTTTCTCATTTCGAATGCCGCTTCGCAATAATTCAGATAGTAATTCCATTTACTGTCAAACGTTTCGCTAAATCCAAGCGCTTTCACTTCTTCCTGTTTGGCATTGAAATTCTCATACCAGGTACGAAGAGTTCGTGCGTAGTGAAGGCCAAGGTCTTTTACATCAACAAGTGTTAGATCACTTACTTCGTTGATAATTCTGTTCATTTCCCCGATTGAAGGCAGCAGAGAACCCGGAAAAATATGTTTTTGAATCCAGTCGACACCATTTTTCAATTCCTCAAACCGTGAATCGGGACAAGTAATTACCTGCAGGGCCAATATACCATTTGGTGCAAGTAGTTTATGGCATTGAGTGAAATAGGGTTCAAGGATATCTGCCCCGACTGCTTCCAGCATTTCAATCGAAACAATTTTGGTGAACGTTCCTTTTACTTTTCTATAATCCTGCAATTCAATTTTCACCAAATGATCTAATCCCGCCTGTTTTACGCGTTTTACTGCTTCTTTGTGCTGTTCAGTTGAGATAGTAATAGAAGTTACCTTACAACCGAAATTAGAAGCCATGTAAATAGCGTTTCCGCCCCAGCCTGAACCAATTTCCAGCACATGATCTTCCGGAGTTAAAAACAATTGTTCACTTAAGCGATGATATTTTGCTTTTTGTGCTTGTTCCAACGTATAATTTTCCTCCTTGAAGTAACCCGAAGAATAAGTCATTGTCGGATCGAGCCAAAGTGCAAAGAAATCGTTGTTGAGGTCGTAATGTTCAGAGATATTCTTTCGTGAACCGGAAATGCTGTTGGCTCTTCTTGAATGAAAAGTACGATTGTAAAATTTCAAAAGATTCAATACAACCGATTTCACAGAACTGCCCGAAACAGTAGGAGCGTGATCTACATTGATAAGGAACCACGAAATAACATTCGAAATGCTGTCAGTATCCCATTCTCCGGCAACATAACCTTCTCCAAACCCAATATCTCCGTAAAGAACACAGCGTTTGAAAAACGCGGAATCATTTATTGTAATGTTCGCTGTAAAACCGGCAGAACCGTTGCCAATTTCTTTTAATTCACCCGAAGGCAGGCGTAAATTCAAACGACCATTAGGCATTGCGCTTAATAGTTTGACAATTTGTTTTTCGTAGAATATTGGTTTATTCGTCATTGGGTAATAATCTTATTTCTATAAGTCTGATGTCTTTAATCTTTTCGTCGTGACAGACTATCTCTTCTTACGATAAACATCACGCTGCAGATCTTGAAATTCCGATTTTTTGTAAAATTTTATTTTCTTCAAATATAGCTTTAATGCTTGCCAATGAATTAATGTAATGATCTTCAGCGGAATGAATGGGAAACGGATGCTGTACCAAAATAGTCTTCGGGAAGTGAGTTCTTTTTTTATTCCTATCAGATTACTGGTAAAAATACGCTGATCGTTTTCGTAATCATCAATTCCAATGACTAATGATTCATTTGGTTCCGCAACTTTGAAATGAAAATCGGCATCATGTGAAATATAAGGCGAAACATAAAAATATTTGGTTCTGCGCTGTTCGAATAATTTCCCGTTAAACTCTGTTTTACCCATTAAATAAGGTTTCATTTCCTTAAAGGTATTGGTTATTTCCACCAGAACGTTTATGAGTTCCCCGTTTACATTGTAGATGTAATAAAACGAAACAGGATTGAAGTTATATCCCAATACATTGAATCCGGTAAGGAGCATGATTTTCCCGATTTCATCCGTTGAACCGTTTTCTTTTAAAAACAGTAAGATCTGTTGTTTAACCGGTTTCGATTTATCCGGATTTTCTAATGGAAGCTGCAAATGTTCCGAATCCCGGAAACTGAATAAATTCCACTTATTTCTTGAAATAAGCCAATGTTTTTGGGCTAAATCATCCAATTCATCCAAATCAACAAAAAAATAAAACACATTGTACTGAAAATGATGCTCTTTCGGAGAAAACCGATGGTGCATAACTTTTGCTTTATACAATGTTGAATTCATTTTTTCGTTAAGAGAAGATAAAGTGTAAATTTAATTGCTCAGCTTATTAGTGTGTATAATGTGCGGAAAAAGTATTGAACAGGTTTCTAAGTTACGATTAATTGTACTGCTTGGTTTTTTACTCTCAAGCCGAAATTCGTTTGCAGGCTCAGAAGATCGCTCGGGGAACACCTTGTTTATAGTAGATTCCTATCTCAGTGGCTGGGTTTCCGGTTTTTGTACCGGAAAAGAAGGCAGATGGAAAAACGCCGCCCGTGTTTCAAAGTTGAAAGCCAAAAACGATTTAAAAATATGGGGCGGCTTGTTTGTTTCAGATTCAAACAAGCGTTTTATTGGTCGAACCGGAGAAGTACTTTCAAGAATAACTTATCAGCTTCCGCAAACCATTGGTGGATTTGGGACTGCACAATTCTACAATGTTTTCACGCGAAAAGTAAATACAGTTGATTATTGTTTGGGATCCACTGTGCTGAATATGAATGTTTCCTGGCCGGGAGTTTCTTTGGGCTCATATATTCTTGCCAAAGAAGTGATCAAACCAGATCCGAATAACAAAATGTTCCAACATGAGTACGGACACTATTTACAGAGCCAGCGAATGGGTTTTGCCTATCTGATTCGTGTTGGATTACCCGCCATTATGAGTAAAGGTGAACACGATGAACATCCGGTTGAAGTGAGCTGCACCGCAGAAGCATGCATTTATTTTCATTCGACCTATTCAAACTTTGAGAATAATACGAAATATGGCGATACGCTGGGTTGGAACTACTATTTCAATCCGCTTCCGGATACTGTAGGATACAGGGTTCCGTACAAATTAGATAGTTTAACAGCAATTGATTTTGAGAACCACACTCACCTGGAACAACTTAAAAAACTAAAAGTTCGGGCTACTTTTATCGATTATGCCAGTTGGGTTTTTCCACCTGCTGCGTTCATTGTCGGGTGCTGTCACTCCAGAAAATATAATAAAGAGCAGTTAGCCGACGAAGCTGCTGAAGATTAATTGATTAGTTGAACTGTGAATAGTGCCGAACTGGTATTCCTCGAAAGAAATCGAAAATGTTTCGATCTAATTGTTTATATATCAGTACGTTGTTCTAAAAGCTGATGTTTTCATTGAATATAGAGCTTTCAAATGTTGTTATTTCGCTTAAAGCTCTTTATTTTTAGAATATCTCGATGAGATAAAAGCTTGCAATCACTACGCACTGAATTCCCTTTATTCAAGGAGTGTATTGTTCTGTTTTTACCTTATTGGACTGTTACTATTTAACTGAAAACTATGCCCCAAAAGGTTGTTGTCAATGGTGGTCGTACGGCTACTTTGGAAACCGGACTGAACAAATCCAGAATGCTCTCGAATTTCATCAAGATTACGACGCTGTTTTCCGTTTTTTACATTTTGGTGAGCTGGATGATTGATTTTCATGCGGGAATGCTGATCATGAGTTGCAATACGGTCGTTTTTCTTGTAAATCTCTGGCTTTTCGATTCGGGAAAGATCTCATTTAAAGTCGCATCGAATTTCTACATCGCGAATTGTCTGTTTGTAGCAATATTGCTTTGTACTTTTTATTCAGGCGGGATTTTTTCGCCTGTTTTACCCTGGTTTATACTCATTCCAACCATTTCATTGCTGTTGCTCGGGATTTGCCGGGTAACAGTTTTCTGGCTTCTGCTTACTGTTTCAATTGTTCTTGCTTATGGCGTTTTAGGTCACATGGGTTATGAATACCCCAACAATTACAATCACCAATTTTGGGATAAGATATTTACAACAACCTGTGTTTTCGGATTGGTACTGATTGTTTACCTGGTAACTTACATTTTCGAAAGCGTTAAACAAAAAGCTTTGCTCAAACTTGCTGAGAAGAACAAGGAAATCACCGATGGCATTTATTATGCACGTTATATTCAGCAGGCAATGCTTGCTCCGGCTCCTTTGATTAACAAACATTTACCGGATAATTTCATCATATATAAACCGAAAGACATTGTTTCTGGCGATTTCTACTGGGCGCGTGAAGACGGTGAATATTTTTACCTGGCCGTTTGCGATTGTACCGGACATGGGGTTCCGGGCGCGTTTCTGAGTTTGCTTATTACAAGTTTTCTTAACGAAGCAATTACTGAAAAAAGCATTTATGCGCCAAATGAGATTCTGAACTTTGTACGTATCCGGGTAATGGAATCCACCTCCAAAAATAATTCACAGGACGGAATGGATGGCACGGTCATGTGTCTCCATAAACCAACGGGTCATATCACATACGCTTCTGCAAACAGCAACGTCGCGCTAATCCGGGATAACGAACTGACAAAACTCCCGAATGATAAAATGCACGTTGGTTTCAGTAGCAAAATGGATTCTTTCACATTGTTTGAAAGCCATATCGAAAAAGGTGATATGTTCTATTTTTACTCAGACGGTTTTCCGGATCTATTCGGTGGTCCGAAAGGAAAAAAATACTCTTCACGCAGGTTCAATCAGAAATTATTAATGATTTCGCATCTGGATGTTAAGGAACAGAAACGTGCCCTGGAAGATAGCTATATTTCATGGAAAGGTGAATTAGAACAAATCGATGATATCTGTGTGTTTGGATTCCGGTATGATAATCTTGACTAAGAACCGGAAAAATTATCAAATCAATCCCTCGCACAATTTCACTGCACTTGCATAGGCATCTTCGTGAAAACCGTATTTGAAATAGCTTCCGCAATAGTAAACGGGACCTGACAAGTTCAATTCCTGTAATCGCTCCTGTGCTTTTATTGCATCAACATCAAAAAGCGGGTGCTCGTAATCAAATTCCCGGATGATTTTTGAAGGATGAACGCTGCCTTCTTCTGCATTGATACTTACAAAGTAGTTGTGTTTATCCGAAACTCCCTGAAGCGAGTTCATCCAATAGATGGTTGTTGGCTGCAGTTTTTGATTTTTGTTTACAATGCGGTAGTTCCAGCTGCTCCAGACTCTCTTTGTCTTTGGCATAATAGCTTCATCAGTATGAACTGTTGCCTTGTTGTATTGGTATTTGAAGCAGGAAAGCAGTTCTCTTTCAAGTGGTGTCGGATCTTTCAAACAGGCTAGAGTCTGATCTCCATGTGAAGCAAAGATCACTTTGTCGAACAACTCTGATCGGCCGTCAATGAACGTTAGCAGCACTTTTCCGTCAGAAGTTCGTTCAGCAGAAATTACTTTGGAATTCACGTGGATTCTGTCTTTGAATGGAGCTATAAGAATCTTTTTATAGCTTTCACTTCCACCTTCAAGAGTGTACCACTGATGCTGTGTGTTTAATCCCAGGAAACCGTGATTGAAGAAGAATCTGATCAGTGTTTTTGCCGGGAAATCCAGCATTTTATCCATTGGGGTAGACCAAACTGCGGCACTCATTGGAACCAGGTATTTCCAAAACATGTCTTCACCGAAGTGGTGTTTTTTAATGTATTCTCCAATTGTCATCCCGTCGTAAGCAGGATCATCTAAAATCTGTACGCTTAGTTTATTGAATTTGGAGATTTTCATCAGCATCCGAACAAATTTCGGGTTGAAAATGTTCTTGCGCTGTGCAAATAATCCGCTTAATCCGGAACCGCAATATTCCAATCCGCTTGGTACATGCTGCACGCTAAACGACATGTCAGTTTTCTTAACCGGAGCTCCTATTTCTTCAAACAACTTACAGAGCTCGGGATAGGTTTTGTAATTGAAAACCATAAATCCGGTATCCATACCCACTTCTTTGTCTCCTTCCGAAACGAAAATGGTATTGGTGTGCCCACCGATGTAATCGTTTTGCTCGAATAAGTGAATATCGTATTTGTGCTGCAGTAAATGTCCGCAGCCCATTCCGGCTATTCCTGTTCCTACAATTGCTAATTTTTCCATATCAATTATCAATTATCAATTATTAATCAAAATCATCAAGATCGTAGAAGCTATCCTCTTGATAATTTATAATTGCTAATTCAGTTCTTTTTTAGTTTTGGTTTAGTTGTACAATTTGCGATAAATCGTTCGATAGCATACGTACTAACCTGTCCGCTTGGACCATTGAAATTATAATCGCAGCCGTGTGTGGCAAACGACAATTCAATGAAAACACTCTTTATACGAAATTTATTTAATTTTTTCATGAGTCGAGCACTGTGCTCGTGTGAAACCATTGCATCGTTCTTTCCATGAATGAGAAGTGTTGGAGGTGTATCATAAGTGACCAATTCCGGCGAAGAAGCATCCAAATATTTATCCGGATCTTGCTGTACAGTGCATCCGATGTAGTCAGTCATTACTTTGTCAACATCCAAAACCCAATCGTTTGTTATTTGTTTTGCTCCCCAGAGCATATCTGCCGGACCATAAAACGAAATGACTCCCGCAAGTTGTTTTTTCAAATCACCATAAGCAGCCTGAAGTGCAATTTGTCCGCCGGCAGAACGACCCAACAGAATGATTTTAGTTGTATCAATATTCAGTTCATCGGCACGAGATTTCAAATGGTCAATGAGCATTTTTATGTCTTCAACAGGTGCTGGATATTGATATTTTGGTGCAAGACGATAATTCATAGCTGCCACATGAATTCCACGTTCGGAAAGATAGGAGTTTAGTTCCGGAATTTGATTCGCATCACCATCGCGCCACGAGCCGCCGTGAATAACAATTACTAAAGGGGATTTTTCTGAAGCGGAAGCTTCAAAGAATCGATAGGAATAATCCTTTCCGTCAATTGTTTGGTACACGATTTCTTTAAATGATTTTTTTGGAACATTTAAACTCAGGGACTGCCAAAAAGAGAATGGACTTGACTTTGGATCTTCACCCGTTTTTGGTCCGAATTTTTTTTGGAGTTCTGCTTCCAGGTTTTTTGTCTGATTGTATGTTACAAACGCCGGTGTGAGAAATAATCCGAATACCAGAAGTTTGACCAATTGGAGAAAGGTGTTTTTCGGAAACCAAAATCCTTGATCACAAGTATAAATTAGTATTGGCAATA
>CBFGMW010000087.1:0-8367 GCA_965649925.1 uncultured Fluviicola sp. | reverse complement strand
GATGATCTCTGTGCAGCACCCACAAAAAGCCATGCATCACGTATTTGTGAATTACCCAGGTTGCAGCTTCCATAATGAAAAATGTAGCCAGAACAATGATCAAATTCATATCTCTTTATTTTTAAGAAAATAATCTTCCAGTACCTGGAATCTGAAATCAAAAATATGCTCCAATTTTCGTTTTACGACCAAACTGTGCATCATTGTTCCGAGATAACCCAGGGGAAGCTGATAATCAACCGTATCTTTCATTAAAACACCTTCTTCATTTTCTATGAATTCATGAAAGTGATTCCACATTTTATAAGGCCCTTTCTGCTGAAAATCAGTAAAACTTCTCAGGTAATCAACCTGTGTGATCTTCGTTTGCCATTTCAGTGAAATATTGAAGAGCGGACTAACCTTGTAATCGATAATCATTCCTTCAAAAATCTCAATATTGTCTACATCAGACAGTATTCGGAATTTCATTTCTTTCGGTGAAATTTTCTCCAGATTATTAGGCGATGAGAAAAACCTCCAGGCCGTATCTATGGAACAATTTAATTGCTGTGTTTTCTCCAAACGATAAATCATAGTTTAACTTTCAATTAATGCTTTAACCATTTTCTTTAACTGCTCTGAAGTTATTGAACTCAAATGGTCTTTCAGGAATTTTTTGTCGGAAGCTATATTCGAACTGTAACCAAGAAAAGCGGGACAGTTTTTCTGAACTGATAACCGAATGAACCGGATCTCTACGTTATTCGGTTCTTTCTGCACCGCCTTTTCAATTGCAACTCTTCCTTTCGTAAAAGTATTCATCTTTGAAACCGGATTGAATACATGATTTGCCCAAATCGTTTGAAAAGCTCCTAAATAAGCAAGATGCACCTGTGATTCAACTTTCACGCTTAGTTTGTCGATAATTGATTTACAAAGCGTTTCATCATTCACAGCTTTCGCATAATTCTTTCTCAGGTATTCTAAATCTGTTGCATTCAGACAGGTTGCAGACGTAACAACCAAAATAAAAAGCATCATCTTTATCATAACAGCATCATTTTATATTGAACATAACTTCTCATCATTAAGGAAATTTTTTTAGCATCCGGAATCCGGATTCGTTCATTTGCAATGATCTCGGCAGAAGTGTTTTTAATCTTCTTCAGCAGGGAATTGTAATACCTGTAAGCCAAATAAACTCCGAATTTGGAGGAAGAAGGTAATTTTTGAATTCCTACCAGGGCTTCCTTAAATTCGAGTTCAATTTCCTTTTCAATGGCCGACTTGGCCTGGTTAGAAAAGTTCTGCATGTCAATATTCGGGAAATAAGTTCTGCCCAAAATATGGTAATCATCTTTCAGATCCCGCAGAAAGTTCACCTTTTGAAAAGCCGAACCCAATTTCATTGCATAAGGTTTCAGGTTCACATAAGCGGCTTTATCTCCTTCAACAAATACATGAAGGCACATCAAACCAACTACTTCCGCAGAACCTAAAATGTATTCGTTATAGAGATCGGAATCGTATTCTTTCTTCATTAGGTCCATTTCCATACTGTGCAGGAACTGTTCAATCAAGCGCCGGTTAATATTGTACTTCTGTACCGTTTCCTGGAACGATTGCAGAATCGGGTTCAGGGAAATTCCCTCATCCAAAGCCTGCCAGGTTTGTTCTTTAAATCGCTGAAGCAGCTCTTCTTTATTATAAAGGTGGAAACTATCCACTATTTCGTCGGCCAAACGCACAAAACCATAAATAGCATATATTCCCGGACGAAGCGATGAACTTAAAGCATTGATTCCGAGAGAAAAGCTGGTACTGTACTTTTTCGTGGTAATCTTACTCACGTCATAAGCTAATTCATCATACAGTTTTTTCATAACGTGTTGTTTTAAGTTTATTCACTTCTGTTGCCACAATTTTCCCCGAAATAATTGCAGGTGGAACCCCGGGGCCGGGAACAGTTAATTGTCCGGTATAAAAAAGATTGTTTATTTGTTTGTTCCTGATTGAAGGTTTTCGAACTGCAGTTTGGGCAAGTGTATTTGCTAATCCGTAGGCATTTCCCTGGTAAGCATTGTAATCACTTACAAAATCACTCACGCAGTAGCTTCGCTTATAATCAATTTTAGAAAGTAAATCTTTCGCCCCGGTGTGTTTTTCCAGACGATCAATCATAGTCAGCAGGTATTCTTCACGAATTGCTTCTTCATCATCTATACCCGTTGCCAACGGCATCAGGAGGAATACATTTTCATGTCCTTCAGGAGCAAGTCCGGAATCTGTTTTAGAAGGACAACACGCGTAGAACAGCGGTTTTTCAGGCCATCTTTTATTCCCGTAAATGGCATCAACATGTTCATCGAGATCGTGCTCAAAAAACAAGGTATGGTGCTTCAAATTCGGAATTTCTTCCTGGAATCCCAAATAATAGATCAAACATGACGGAGCAAAAGTGCGGCTTGTCCAATATTCATTGGAATAATTTCTCAGATTTTGATCCAGAAGCTGTTCGGTATGATGATAGTCAGAAGAGGCAATAACGGCATCGAACGATAAAAGTTCGCCATTCACCAATAACGAAGTCACCTGGCCGTTCTTAACTAATATTTTCTCTACATTTTGATTGAAATGAAACTGAGCTCCCTGGTTTTCGGCAACTTTTTGCATTGCCAGAACCAATTCATAGAAACCACCCATCGGATACCAGGTCCCAAGAGCGTAACCGCCATAGTTCATTAAACTGTACATAGCAGGAATATTTTTTGGTGAAGCACCGAGGAAAATAACCGGAAACTCCATTAAAGCGCGCAGATAAGGATGTTTAAAATATTTACCAACATACGACCGGAAATTCGAAAGCAAATCAAGTTTCAGCGAGCTCTTCGCAATTTTAAGAGATACAAACTCAAACCAGGAATGGCAGGGCTTATTCACGAAATCCTGCATTCCAACTTCATACTTGAACCTGGCAGATTTCATGAACTTGTCGAACTTAATCCCCGCACCCTCTTCCAGCCTTTCGAATAAACCTCTCAGGTGGTTGTACGATTCCGGAATTTTCAGCGATCCAACTCCAAAGATTATTTCAAACTGGGGATCGAGTTTCACCAAATCATAGAAATCTGCCGATTTCGTATTGAAATCATTAAAAAAACGCTCAATCAAATCGGGCATCCAATACCAGCTTGGCCCCATATCGAATGTGTAGCCGTTATCTGTAATGAATTGCCGCGCCCTGCCACCGGGAATTTCATTTTTCTCAAACACGTGTACTTCATGTCCTTCTTTTGCGCTGTATGCAGCCGCCGACAACCCTGAGAATCCTGAACCAATTATTGCGATTTTCATGATGATCTTAGTTTACTGATGGTAAATAATCGGTCATAACTTTTTTCAAAAGCTCGGATGAATCGAAGTTTTTGACGTAAATGTCCTGATGAAAATGAGTCAGTTTCCCCAATAATCGAATCAGTTCCAACTTCTCGGTAATTGATAAATCACCGGAAACAATCTGGGTAGCCTGTCTGATTTTGGTCATGTGTTTGTCAAGGGTTTCTAACCCAAAGTCTGTAATTTCAATGACCTTACTTCGTTTGTCTTTTTGTGAGTCTGATTGTGCTACCCAGCCTTGTTTAATTAACCGGTTTATAATTTGTATTCCTGTAGGTTTATCCTGTATATTCATTTTAATCAATTCCATTTTCCCCATTGCACCAAATGCTTTCAGATTAATCAGATAAATAAACTCTTCCTGGGTAGAAAAAGGAGAATCGTGCATTGCCGACTTAGAGTACATTTTCGCATACTTACTTAAGTGAACAAGCATGGTACTAATAACACTTTCAGCAGATCTTCCCTGATCTTTAAATTCCCAATCGGGTTCAGCCTGTCTGTTTTGCGACATTCCGACCAAATCAGCAATCCAAAGTTTAAAACCGTCAATGTCAGGCGAGAAACCATTTTCTGCAATTGTTGCATCAAACTCTTCCAGAAGTTGCACTACCTTTTTAAATAAATTATAATCCATGGAATTGTAAAGTCAAATAAAGTATTCAAATATACTTATTTGAAATGAATAGAAATAAATAAAAGTATAATAATATACTTTTTAACATTCTAAGTTATACCTGACCAACTTTAAGGCTATTTTCATTACTTTTAATCATGTCTGAAACGAATCAAAACAAGCTCAAATTTTATGAATTCCTGAACGGTGATTTATCGTCGGAAGCGTTCGAAACATGGGTTTTCAAGAGTAAAACACTGGAAATAACACTTTCGGCCGACGACTATTTTGATCTGATTGAATTCAACTTTAAGAACCCTGCTTTTGTTGCGTTTGTAGAATCGCTGGTTAAAAAGTATTTCGATTGGAATGAATTTGAGCAGTGGAAGAAGGATCGTCAAAAGAATCACAAATAATTTCATTTGAGACGAATACTCACGGATTCTTGTTTTTGGAGGAATTGAACTAATTTGAATTTCTATTCCTTGTCAACCACCGACATAAAATGAGACTTGGAATCCTTGAGACAAGTATCCATTATTTCAATCTCTTCCTTTCTTCCAACAATTTTCATATCCAAACTATATTCCGCGGAATCTTGTAAAACTTAGTGCTTTCCGCGAAATATAAAACAATGCATTACAACTTTTATTCAACTTATAATTTCTTGTTCAATCAGGCTTTGGCTATATTTAACTCATTGAATCAGTAAGACAATTATCAAATTTTGAAAAGATGGACCCGGATAACGAAATAGTCACTTCAAGAACCGTTAATGCTTCACGAGAACTAGCTTTTCGTGCCTGGACTGAACCGGAGCATTTGAAAAACTGGTGGGGACCTGCCGGATTTACGAATACTTTTCACGAATTCGATTTACGGGTTGGTGGTAAATGGACTTTTACGATGCACGGCCCGGAAAAAGGGAATTATCAGAATGCATGTGAGTTTACCGTTGTTGATAAACCAAACCATCTCCGATGGAAACGTCATTCACAACCCTTGTTTCAGGTAGATGTAACGTTTGAAGAAATTGATGACGAGCACACACACATTGTCTTCCGGCAGATTTTTGATTCAGTGGAAGAATGCAGCAAGATCAAAAAATATACTGAAGGTAAAAACGATGAAAATTTCGATAAGCTTGAAAAAGAATTAATCAAAATGAAAGGATCATGAAGCATTCGAATATTTTATCCGTTGGCTTTCTTGCAGGTCTTACCTTGCTTTTACTAAACGATTTCTATTTCAAAGAATTCTTCCACAACACGTTCACCGGAAAACTCAGTGATTTCGCCGGACTGTTCATCTTCCCTATTTTCCTTGGTTTGATCAACAAAAAGAATATCTGGCTGAATTACGTTTTCACCATTTTGCTCTTTGTTTTTTGGAAGTCGGATTTATCAACCGGCACACTTATCTCCATCAATCACATTTTCCACACCGGGTTTTCGCGTATAGTTGATTACTCTGATTTCGTCGCTTTGCTCATTCTCCCACTAAGCTACTTTTACAATGAAAAATCGCGTAAAAACATTAACCTGGCAATTTTGAAACCGGGAGTTATCTGCTTGTCTCTATTTTCATTTTACGCTACTTCGGCTCCGGATATGAATTCAAAGGAAGATATGCACCTAACGGGTGGTTATTACAAAGTATGGGATTATGACACCTACGGAAAAGATGTTTTCGAAATTGGCTACAACAATGATTCGTCTTCGAGTTATGGAATTGTGATAGGCCCGGATGTCCTCGAATACGGATTTAACGCCGATTTCATTCTTGCAAAACTGAATCCCGGAACGGATGCAAATACTATTGATACCACAAAATTGGAATACACTATCCTGGTGGTTTCAAAAGATAGCACAGACATGTTTGGAAGCAAGGAAGTCTACGAAAAATTAGATGAGAAGCAATTCATCTCAAAACGGAAAGAGGTGGGGGTTCCTGATTCGGTGGTTTTACGGAAGCGTTGATTTTTGTTTTTTGGTTCTGTTATTTTGGAATGATTTGTTTCAGGGTAAAACTCCCTTGTACCCCTCTGAAAACAGGTGAATCTCATAATTTTATAAATTTGTTTTTTTCGTTAACGCGAAAAAAACTACCCTGATTAACTTTAAAGAGTTTAGATAAAATGATCCAACCAATAATATACCTAGCAGCCTTCCTCTTGATAATTGCTGCCTCTTGCACTGAAAAACAGGAAACAGTTTACACCAAGACATTCAATACGAACGATCTTCCGGAATCAAAAGAAGCCGATCAAGCATTTATTGCTAAATACTCACAATACATAAATACCACTGAGTTATTTGATCTTGATCCCCGTTCAAAGGCTATTTCCGAATTTTCTTCAAGAAGCTCAAAAGCCAATGGATTACAAAAAAGCATAGAATTCGAATTCGATTTTAAAAATACTCCCGAGATGTATTATTATACTTTAAACACTCTAACCGAATATAAAGATTCGGACGATGTTGGTCTCGGCTGGGATATAAGTGAGAGTGCTTTTTGGGCGGGAATCATGAGCAAAAGCATGAAAAAAGAAGAATTCTCAGAATATAAGAACTCAAAATTCCATTCACTCGGCGATTATTCAGAATACTCAGAAGCCCCAATCGGAGAAAAATCCCTGTTTATCTTCCATATTAAATGGAACAATCTGATCATTTATTATTCGCAGACTCTTCCTTCAACAATGAAAGATGAATTTGTAAAAATGGTTGAGCATAATTTCAAGGAAATTAAAACGAAGTCCTGATGAACACGAAATTAGCTCTTTGGATTTGGAGAATTTGCAAATCTGTTGCTTTAAGTGTTCTCGTTATGCTGGCAATTGCTCCTGTTCAGCTTTATTTTCAGATGCGAGACGATCAACAATACATCAATATAGGATTTCCCTACCCCTACTTTTGGTTTTCGCATGACAACGATCAGTTATCCGGTGCAAAGATTAACGGTGCGTTCATTGATTTCAGCTTAGCATTTGCAGCTGTTTTCATCTTTTCTGTTGTGTTCCGAACAATTAAAAAACAACTTTCAAAATCAAGAAAGGCGACTGGTAAGCGCCTTTAAAATTCGCGCATTCGCGGGAATAAATGTGCCTATTATCAAGCAAACTCCGCCAATTCCATCCAACGCTCAGTCTTAGCATCCAATTGTGTTACAATTTCCGACAATTTAGAACCTGCTTCCATTAACTGGTCGTTTGTAGCATCACCACTTGACAAAACTGCCGTCCATTTTTCTTTTTCAGCTTCAAGCGTTTCCATGTCTTTTTCCAACTGGTCAAACTCGTGTTTTTCCTTGAACGACAATTTGCGCTTTTCTTCTTTAGAACTTGCGTTCGATAATTGTGTAACCTTTACCTCTTTCACAGGCTCCGGATCTTTAGCGGCCATTTTCTCTTTCTTGTAATCTACGGCCGTTTGCTTACGGAATTCGGTGTAGTTCCCGATAATATCTTTAATGGCACCCTGACCTTCGAAAACGAATAAATGATCTACCATTTTATCCATGAAATAACGGTCGTGAGAAACTACGATCAAACATCCTTCAAATGTTCTCAGGTAATCTTCCAAAACACTCATTACGAATATGTCCAAATCGTTTGTAGGCTCATCCAGAATCAGGAAATTCGGATTTGCCATTAAAACGGTCATCAATTTCAAACGACGCTTTTCTCCCCCGCTCAGCTTGTGAACGAAGTTGTAATGCATGTGCCGGGGGAAAAGAAATTTCTCCAAAAACTGCGCTGCTGAAAGCTGACGGCCTTTTTCCAAAGGAATAAACTCTGCAATATCTTTAATAACGTCGATTACTTTTTTGTCTTCACTTACCTGGATCAGGTCCTGGCTGTAATATCCGAAAACAACCGTTTCTCCGGTTACTACTTTTCCTTTATCAACAGGTTCTCTTCCCTGTATCATATTCAGGAAAGTCGATTTTCCGGTTCCGTTATTACCAACAATCCCCAAACGTTCTTTCCGCTGGAAGTTGTAAGAGAATGAATCAAGGATTAGTTTTTCACCGTACGCTTTTCCGATTTTATGAAGTTCAAGGATTTTCGATCCCAAACGTTCCATTTTAACCGGAAGCTCCATTTCATCGTCATCAATACGCTGACTGGCAACTTTCTTAATATCCTGGAAACTGTCAACACGCGCTTTTTGCTTGGTTCCCCGCGCTTTTGGCTGACGGCGAATCCAATCTAGTTCTTTCTTGAATGTATTCCGTGCTTTGTCAATGGTAGACTGCAATTGATCTTGTCGCTCGGATTTTTTCTCTAAGTAGTAAGAGAAATTTCCTTTGTATTTATAGATTGTTTTGTCTTCTAACTCGTAAATAGTATCACAAACCACTTCCAGGAA
>CBFGMW010000086.1:0-8426 GCA_965649925.1 uncultured Fluviicola sp. | reverse complement strand
ATCAGCATCGATGATGAATTACAAAGACAGCACACGTATTAAAGGTGAAATTGAAAGTTTCAGGCAAGCATTGGCCGAACGTTACGGTGATAAATTTGAATTACGAACACTTTCTATTGGTGAGAAAGTAACTCCGAATGATACGCTGCGATTTAATCAGAAGAAATCAAACTTAGCGGCAGGATTTGATCACTTGCACGATCAGTTCTTCAACCGGAATTTGGGTGGAGTGGTTTTGATCTCGGATGGAAATTTCAATGATGGCGCTCATCCGATGTATTCGGCAGAGCGACTTCAATTTACTCCCGTCTTTACTTTGGGCGTTGGTGATACGATCAACAAGAAAGACCTGGCATTGCGCTCTGTACTTTCGAATGAAGTGGCTTTTACCAATAACATATTCCCTATAGAAGCTATCGTTGATGCTAATAAATTTGCCGGTTCCAGGGTCGAAGTTTCCCTTTTACACAATGGAAAAGCAATTCAGCGAAAATCGGTTCAAATTTCTAATTCAGCTTTCGATCAGCAGCGTGTATTGTTTGAAGTAGAAGCAAAGGAAAAAGGATTTCAGCGCTATTCAGTAGTTGTGGAACATAAAAAAGGCGAGTTTACATTCGACAATAACACCCAGACCTGCTACATTGAAATCGTTGATACAAAATCAGATATTGTGATTCTTGCTGATGCGCCACACCCTGATTTAGCTGCGATTCGTTCTGTTTTATCGCTTGACAAACGAACGACCATTCAAACTGATCTGACATCTGCCTATACAATTAAAACCAAGTTACCTGATTTGGTTATTTGGTATGAGAACGGAACAAAACCAAATTACGGATTGTTCCAGCAGTTGAAAGACAAAGGCGTTCCCGTTTGGTTTGTTTTGGGACCAACCATTTCAATTACATCGTTGAATCAATTTGGATTGAATATTAAGATTCCGAATACTTCGCAGCAAGATGATGTTTATCCAACGATTTCTTCCGGATTCAACGCGTTTCAATTTACTGACGACTCCCAGGAAATGCTTCGTCTCGCGCCACCGTTGCGTGCTAAATTCGGAAGTGTTGGAATTCCTAATGACGCCGAAGTTTTACTGACTCAGCGAGTTGGAAACATTACCAAGAAGGATCCTTTATTTTTGATTCTCAATAGCAGAAAAGCGAAAATAGGTGTTACGCTTGGTGAAGGAATCTGGCGCTGGAAAATGAAGGAATTCATGGTCAAAAAGTCGAATGCCGGCTTTGAAGAATTTGTAAACAAAGTTGCCAGTTATCTGACCATTAAGCAGAACACAGACCCATTCAGGGTAACATTCCCGAAACGATTCAATGTTTCGGAAGACATTGAAGCCAAAGCGGAATATTACAGTGAAGCAATGGAGTTGATTACAACTCCTGAAATTTCATTGACCGTTACAAAAACAGGAGGGAAGCCGGTAAAAGTTTCCTTTACTCCGGTTTCTAATTTCTATAAAGCCGGTTTAGGACAATTAACAGCAGGAACGTACAGATGGATGGCAACTGCGAAATATAAAGGAAAAACAATTTCAAAGTCCGGAACATTTGTAGTAGATGATATTGCTTTAGAGCAATTGACAAACCGGGCAGATTTCAACGTGTTGCAGCAAGTTTCCAAACAATCTGACGGCTCATTCCACCCGTTAAAAGATTACAACAAACTTCTGAACGAATTGGAGAAACGATCGGATATTGCTACCGTGCAATTTGAAGATTCAGGTTTCACTTCAATCATAGATTGGTGGTGGTATTTTGTAATCATGATCATTGTTTTCGGCACGGAATGGTTTCTGAGAAGACGCTGGGGAAGTTATTAAAAGGTGGTTGTTTCAGGACATAAAAAAGTAGGGACAGGTCGCGACCTGTCCCTACTTTTTATCAATAAATTCCCGGAATTATTTTTTCATTGTATTCTGAGCCATCATCTGTTTCATGGTTTTGTCCATTCCTTCAGTTGATCCGTCTAGGAAAATAACGTTTCCTTGTCCTTTTTCAGCAAACTCTTTCACCGCTTCCGTCCACATAGAGAACAAAATAAGTGACGTGTCGAGGTTTGCAGATTTCATTTGCTCAGCAGCTTCCGTCATACCGCGTGCAACTTCTTCTCGGAACAAGGCAATACCCTGACCTTTCAGTTGAGCGGCTTCTTTTTCCGCTTGTGCAGCAATTTTAATGGCATTTCCGTCTGCTTCGGCACCTTTTGTTTTTGTGATCAATAAAGCCTGACCTTCGTTTTCTGCAGCAGCTTTCAGGTTGTTTGAAGCTACTACTTTCGCCATTGAAGTAGTGATTTCTGCATCAAAAGTAATATCATTCAATTGTAAGTCAATTAAGTGAAATCCCCAGGTTTCCAATGTATTATCCAAGCGGTCTTTTACATCATCAACGATTTCTCTGCGCAACAAAAGAATTTCCGCTTGTTTCTTTGTTGCAACATATCCGCGAACAGAACCTTCAATTGTGCGGACCAAAGCCTGGGAGAAACTACGTCCATCTACGAATTTAAAGGCCACTTTCTTAATGGTCTCTTCGTCTGCGTCGATTACAGCATAAACCAGCATTGCTTTAAAGTATACATTTGCCTGATCTTGCGTAATTGCCTGAAATTCCATTTCATAAGCTCTGTTCTGAATAGAGATTTTACTCTGAACTTTTTCAAAGAATGGAATGCGCATGCTTAATCCCGGGGACAAAATTCTTCTATATTTTCCGAACAATGTGATGACAGATATTGTTCCTTGCTGAACTGTAATAAAACTCATTAATAAAATGAGCACTGCTACTCCAATTCCAACGTATAATGGTACATTCATAAGTTATGATTTTTGTTAAATGTAAATATTAGATCGCTGTATTTAACACTTGTTGAAAAAAAAGAACGAATCTTTTTGATCTTCAAAATAATAAACAAAAGAAACCAGCGTTGTTAGAGAAAATGCTTAAAAATGCCTATGATAAAAAAATACTCAAAATCAGCGCAACAAGAGGTTGCGAATCCTTCTGCTGCTGTAATTAATCAGATTCTGAATTACAGCAAATCACTGGAAGTGAAAAAACTAAAGCACGCTAAAGTGCTTGTTCAATTGAACTAAAACAGGAAGCGACTTTAACGAGGTCGCTTTTTTTTATTCTGCTTTGTAATTAACTACTATGAAATTGAGCCAGTTGGAATAGTAAATTCCCTCCAAACCACTACTGTCTTTTGTAGGACGTAATACAAGCCGAATTTTATACTTTCCCGGATTGTCAAAATGATAAAGAAAGGTCAGGTCTTGAGTCATGTTGTAAGTTTTCCCCGGATTGATAATCAGTTTTTTCTCACCTCCGGAATATGTGGCTTCCGAACCAGTGAAGAAATGTGCTTTTTCACCATCTTCTGAGACTGCCTCCAGGTAAAGTGCTTAATCCATCCTTTCAAACCCGAGGTTGATTGCTCCGGTTGCAAAGGTAATTGCGTTGTTACTTTTATTTTGAATCGTTAATTCTGCATAACAGGTAAAAGGCATATATGATTCAAGATCTAAATCTTCAGGTTGTATTACTATTGTGTCCCGTTTGGATGTCATCGTGAAGAGAACTTTTTGGTCAATATTTGGGTTAATAGTTGTGTCAATAGATCGATTGCAATACTCATCGATGAAAAAGGTGCTATTTTCTCCGCCTTTAATCCAATCTTCGCAGGCCAAATCAGGCTTTCCAAGTTCAAAATATATCATTGCACGGTTGTGATGCCTAATCGCCAGGTTTTTTTGATCCATTGAGTAGTCTATCGCTTTTTGAAAATCGTCCATTCCTCCTTCCACATCCAATTTGGAGTTGAAACGTGCATTCCCTCGGGCATCCAGAATAATCGGATTATTCGGTTCCAATGAATCAGCTTTATTTAGTAGTGAAATCATTTTATCATAATCTACCGGATCCTTATACCACAAATCCAGAGCTTCATGATACAAATTCAAGGTTTCCTTATTTCTGATTTTCTCTTTTACTGGAATAGTTATTTCGTAGATAAAGGTCGCAGCATCATTTAGTGGAAGCGATTCGGTATTCGTGCCATGGCATAATGTGATTTTCTGATTACTTCTTAAAACCTCTAAATGATTTTCGGTGACTTTCTCTCTGTGTTTTGAACATAAAACGTAAAACAAGCTCAACTTTAGGTTGAGATTCTTTTCTTCGAAGAAAATGCTGTCAATAATCTTAACCGGCACCTCGAAAAGCACTTGAATCTGTTCGATATGTTGTTTTTGTAAATCAGTGGACAGAAATTTATCGTAGAAAAGAATAATACATGGTTCTTTCTTAACAACATCAATTGCGTTGCTTAGTTCTTTACTATCCCAAACAGTTTGTCCGAATACAGATAACTTCACTGAAAATAGGATGGCGATTAAAAGTATTAGTCTCATTCAGTAAAGTTATTGTTTTTAAACAAAAAAGACTGCCCGAAAACCGAACAGTCATTTTCAACAATTTGTATGAAGATTACCAGATTCTGGCAACTTTGTCTTCCGGATTGCGCATTTTATCGCCTGGCTGTACATCAAAGGCCGCAAAGAATTCAGGACAATTCATTAAAGGCCCGTTTACTCTGAACATTCCGGGTGAATGCGGATCTGTGGCAATTCTGTTTTTCAATTCTGCTTCAGTATAATTGATTTTCCATAACTGAGCGTATGAAATAAAGAATCGTTGTGCAGGAGTATAACCATTGATTACTTTTCCTGATTTGAATTCTTCTGTCATTGCGTAAGCGTAGTAAGCCATTGTTAATCCGCCCAAATCCGCAATGTTTTCACCCATTGTCAGGTTAGAGTTCACACAATGCCCGTCGATAGGACAGAAGCTGTCGAAAGTTGAACCCAACGTTTTTGTACGCTGCTCGAAAGCTTCACGATCCGATGCCTGCCACCAATCGGCAAAAGTTCCGTCGGCTCCGAATTTCGATCCTTCATCATCAAATCCATGAGTGAATTCATGGCCTATCACCATTCCGATTCTTCCGTAATTTACGGCGTCTTCAGCATTTTCATCGAAGAAAGGAGGCTGCATAATTCCTGCAGGAAACGCAATTTCATTCAAAAGCGGGTGGTAATATGCATTCACCATGTGAGCCGGCATTCCCCATTCTTTTTTATCTACAGGTTTGTAAAGTTTCCCGAAATTATCTTTTGAATCGTAAAGCGCAATGTTATCGATATTCGTAACGTAAGAATCAGCAGTAATGCTTATTGCTGTCAGGTCTTTCCATTCATCCGGACAAACCAGTTTACGGCCTATCGCATTCAACTTGTTTAAAGCTTCTTTTTTCGTTTCCGGCGACATCCAGTCGATTGTTTCGATACGTGTTCTATAGGTAGCCAATAAGTTATCAACTAACGTGTTAATACGTGTTTTTGCGCTTTCGGAAAAGGTTTTCTCTACGAATACTTTACCCAATTTCTCACCGAGTGTAGAACCCGTAATATTGTCAATTGCACGTTCCTCAATTGGTTTCATTTCTTTTTTACCTGAAAGAACTCCCTGGTAGAAATCGAAATTTGTCTGAACGAAAGCAGAACTCAAAGATCCGGCATAATGATTCAATGTTTTCCATTTTAAGTAATTCGTCCAATCCGTGATAGAAGTGTTCTCGAATAGATCATTGATCTTTGTTACATATTTCGGCTGGCCAACAACCAATGAGTCGAATGTCTGGCTTCCAACAAGTGTCAGATACAATTCGAAATCCATATTGGAAAGCTCTTTTTTCATATCCTTGTAAGCATACTTATTGTAAGTGTTTTCAGGAACACGCAGTTCTTCCGGGGCCATCATTGCACTTGCCAAAGCTGTTTCGAACTCCAGGTTTTTTAAAGCAATCGCATTGGCCTGAGATTCTGAAGAACCAGACAAGACCAATATTTTCATCATATAGTCTACATACTTTTTGCGGATTTCAGCTTTGTTATCCTTGAAATAGAAGTCTTTGTTCGGCAATCCTAAACCGCTTTGACCGAAATAAGAAATATTTCCATCCACGTTTTTCAAATCCTGGCCAACTCCGAATCCGAACAAGGAGTTAATTCCGTAACGGTGCTGTTCTGCCAAAACCTTGATAATATCTTCTTTCGAACGAATCTGATCAACATGCATCAATTTTTCTTTTAATACAGTCATTCCAGCTTCATCGCGTTTCTTCATGTCGGTATAAGACTTGTAATAATCACCCAGAAGTTGATTATCGGAACCCTTTGCGCCGTTTGCAGCAGCAGCATCAGCAAGTAATCCTTTTAAGATAGTTTTGTTTCTCTGATCGAGCTCGTTGAAACTTCCCCAGCGGGATTCTGAATTGGGCACAGGGTTTTCTTTACACCATGTTCCGTTGGCAAAAAGGAAAAAGTCGTCCTGCGGTTTTACCGACTTATCCATATAACTCAGAGAAATTGTTTTCGCATCGTCGTTTACATCATTTACAACGCTTACAACTGCATCGTCTTTCTTTCCTGAGGTGTTGTGGCATGAAACCAGGACCACACCTAATGCACTTAGTGCGATAATTTTTTTCATTTTGTTGGATTTAATAGCATTTCAACATGTGGGATATCGTCTTCGAAATATTCCTTTCCGGTTGATTCAAAACCTGTTTTATTGTAGAACGATTCCAGGTGTTTTTGGGCTGAAATACGAATAGGAACAATTCCGAATTCTTCATGCGCAAAATTGACGCATTTTTCCATTAGTTCTAATCCTACTCCGGTTCCGCGGAATTCAGGATTGAGAACAACTCTTCCGATTGCTACTTCTTCGTACGCCAATCCCGGAGGAAGAATACGTGCCGTAGCAATTACATCTCCTTTTCCATCTCTCAGAATCAGGTGATAACACATTTTGTCTTTACCGTCCAGGTCAAGATAAGAACAGTTTTGTTCTACCACAAATGCCTTCAGGCGAAGCGCGATGATGTCATGGAACTCATTAATGGTTAGTTCCTTGTACGGTTTAAATTGCCAGTCTAAATGCATATTCAATTACTAATTATGAATTACTGATTGCGAATGATCTTTTATTAAATGAAAATTGAATTCAATTTGTTATTGGTCATTAGCAATTCGCAATTATTTATGTTTGTATTACTCCTACGTTATATGGTTTCTCTGCTTTTTTATGATTTGCCATGGAAATTCCCTGTGACAAAACTTCTCTTGTTTTTGCCGGATCAATAATAGCATCCAGCCACAAGCGTGAAGCTGCATAGTAAGGCGATATTTGAGAATCGTATTTTGCTTTAATACTGTCTAATAACTCTTTTTCGCGTTCCGGTGTAATTTCTTCACCTTTTGCCTGCAGCGATGCAACTTCGATCTGCAATAATACTTTTGCGGCCGCGGCGCCACTCATAACTGCAACTTCTGCGGTCGGCCAGCCAACAATCAAGCGTGGATCATAAGCTTTTCCGCACATAGCATAATTTCCTGCTCCGTATGAATTCCCTATGACAACAGAGAATTTCGGAACAACACTGTTTGCCATGGCATTCACCATTTTGGCTCCGTCTTTAATAATTCCTGCGTGTTCGGATTTAGATCCAACCATAAACCCGGAAACATCATGCAGGAAAACAAGCGGAATGTTCTTCTGGTTGCAGTTCATAATGAAACGGGCAGATTTATCAGCAGAATCATTGTAAATAACTCCTCCAAACTGCATTTCACCTTTGGCGTTTTTCGATAGTTCACGCTGATTTGCAACAATTCCAACACTCCATCCATCGATACGCGCATACGCGGTAATGATCGTTTTTCCGTAATCTTCCTTGTATTGGATCAAACTTCCTTCATCCACTATACAGTCTAAAATATCCAGTACGTTGTACGGTTTGTGACGTTCTCCCGGAAGAATTCCGTACACATCTTTCGTGTTTCTTTTTGGTGCAACTGATTCTATACGGTCGAAACCTGCATTTTCTGCAGCTCCGATTTGTCCAAGCATCTTACGGATAGTCTGAAGACATTCTGTATCATTCGCAACTTTATAATCGCAAACTCCGGAAATCTCAGTGTGCGTTGTTGCTCCACCAAGTGTTTCATTGTCGATACTTTCTCCGATTGCGGCTTTTACCAGGTAAGAACCGGCAAGGAAAATAGTTCCGGTTTTGTCAACGATCAAAGATTCGTCAGACATAATAGGTAAATACGCTCCTCCGGCAACACAACTTCCCATTACAGCAGCAATTTGAGGAATTCCCATGGAGCTCATTACTGCATTATTTCTGAAGATGCGGCCGAAATGTTCTTTGTCCGGGAAAATCTCATCCTGCATCGGTAGATACACACCCGCCGAATCTACCAGGTAGATAATCGGAAGCCTGTTTTCCATTGCGATTTCCTGCGCGCGAAGGTTTTTCTTTCCGGTAATCGGGAACCA
>CBFGMW010000085.1:0-8460 GCA_965649925.1 uncultured Fluviicola sp. | reverse complement strand
AACGCGTGAAGAATTAACACAATCATATTCTATTATACTCTCCACGGTCATTAAGCTTGTCGAGACGCCACGGGTTTTTCGTATTTTTGAACTCTCCAATTCAAGCCCTCCATTGATGAAGATCTTAATTATAGACGACGAAAAAATTGCAAGAGAAAACTGTCAGCTGGGTTTATCTCAGATTGGTATTCCCGGTCTGGTAACCCGCGAAGCTGATAGTGTGTCTTATGCATTGGAAAAAATTGAAGATTTTAATCCGGATTTGCTCTTACTGGATATTCAGCTGCACGACAAAACCGGGTTCGATATTCTGCATAGCATTGCGCCACGTTATATTCCAACTATTTTCATTACGGCGTACAATGATTTCGCACTGAAGGCTTTTCAGGTTTCGGCGCTTGATTATTTATTAAAACCTTTCGATCCGTCGGAATTGAGTTCAGCCGTTTTGAAAGCCCAAACCCGCATTCAGAACGACAGAGTTCTGGAACAATTGGAAGTGTTTCGTCAGCAGTTCAAAACAACTGAACCCAGAAAGATCGTACTGAATACCGCAGATTCATTGCACATAGTAGCTATTGAAGAAATCACCTATTGTCTGGCCGATGGCGCTTATACACATTTTTTCTTCATCAACCGAAAGCCAATTATGGTTTCAAAGACCCTGGCGCATTTCGAAAGCATTATTGGCAGCGAGCATTTTATCCGCACACACCAAAGTTATTTAGTGAACATGCATCGTGTGGCACAATTCGATAAGCGAAACGGAGGCTTTCTGCTGCTTCCTGACAATGTTGAAGTTCCTGTTTCGAGTCGGAAAAAGGAAGAAATTCTCACTTACTTCAAAACAATCTGATGAATTTCCGGATAGTGCCATCTTTCCCGCTAAAGAGAAATCTGCTTTTACTTGCAATAGTATTTTTAAGTCATGGGTCTTACACCCAGGTTTCACTCGACAGTTTATTGCACCAGATCAGCTACCAAAAAGAAGATACTACAAAAGCCAAGCTCTATTACGATATCGCGAAAAGCTATTTTGGGAGAGACCGCTCGATGTTTAAGATCTATACCGACAGTATGTTCCGCCTGTCGCGCAAGCTGAAATATAGCAGCGGAATTGGCCTTTCATACGCGGCGTACAGTTTTTATTATTCCTATGAAAATGATTGGGAAAAGGTAAAAATCAATCTCCAAAAATCTGACAGCGTATATGAAAAACTGGGAAAGACTTCTCATATCATGCGGAATAAGGAACTCTATTCTGCTTACTACAAGTACGTTGGTGAATACAACAAGGCACTTCAGAACGACCTTGCACTTCTAAAATATTATGAACGCAACGGACCGAAAATATCCGAAGCAAAGTTCCTCGGGGCAGTTGCGCTGCTGTTAACACAACTGGAACGTTATAAAGAAGCCGAAGTCTATTACAAAAAATCGATTGATCTCCGAAAAGAAATGCACGATTATCTGGGCGAATCGAGAGCTCTACTGAATTACGGTGCTATGCTGGCTGAGCGCGGATTATTTGTCAGGGCCGAGCCGTACCTGGTTGAATCTATTCGTCTGCAAAAATTGATGAACGACGAATCCAATGCAGTTGTGTCAAAAGCCAACCTGGTGCATGTTTATGCTGAAACCGGAAGGTCTAAAAAAGCATTGGATCTGGCGAAAGAATGTATCAGTGCGTTTACGAAAGATAAGGATACCGCCAACCTGGTGAAGATGGGAATCTATGAATCTATTGCCTATACCAAATTGAAACAGTATAACAAAGCCATTCTTGCCCTGAATACAAAACACCACTTTGTAAAAAACCAAAAACATTATCGCCAGTTAGAAGCCGATTTTCTATGGCAATATTATAAAGTCTATAAGGCAATGGGGAAAACCGATATTGCTTTGGAGTACCTGGAAGAATCGAAGTCGCTGGAGGATTTAAGCCGTGATATCCGTATTCAGCATGGTGTTTCACGAGCGAAAGAGCATTATGAATCGGCAAAAAAACAACAGGAAAACCTGCAGCTTAGAAGAGACAATGAATTGAAAGACTTACAGATCAGCCAGCGCAATTATTTCGTTTTCGGTTCTGTTCTTCTAATTGTTCTCATGTCCATTATCGCTTTTACTACAATTCGATACAACCGGTTGAAAAATGAGAAGATAGCCGTTGAAATGGAACAGCGATTGCTTCAAACCCAAATGAATCCACATTTCATTTTCAACGTCCTGCATGCAATTCACACCTACATGCTGCGTAAAGACACCCAGGAATCAGGTAAATTGCTCACTTCCTTTGCACGACTGGTCCGCTCCATTCTCCAGCATTCATCCACAGACAATATTCCTTTATCGGAGGAATTGAACTGGCTAAAAGATTACATTCGCCTGCAGCAATTGCGCTTTACTGATTCTTTCGAATATTCCATCGAAATTGACGAAGCAATATCTCCTGACAATATGCTGCTTCCGCCAATGCTGATACAGCCCTTCATTGAAAATGCCATTGAGCATGGATTCTCCGGATTAGACAAACCGGGGAAGCTGACCATCAACTACAAAAAAACAGGAAAGGAGGTCGAGATCCGGATTACCGACAACGGAAAAGGATTTTCTGCGGAAAACCAGACATCTACAACAAAGGAACATGAATCAGCCGCCGTTCAGATTACCGAAAAAAGAATTATTCTTCTGAATAAAAGAAGAAAAGGCGCCTTCAAATTCCACATTGCTTCTGTCCCTGCTGAAGGAACTTCGGTTTATTTCTCCATTCCGTATAAAACGCTTTTTGACTAGTCCCCTACTTGACTTCAAAACACCTCGACTATCGTTGAGTCACTCAGCCTGGCGTGGGTTCTGTCCAATTTACCTTCAAACATGAATGATCCTTTGCCATTCAGTCTGAAATGGGTTTAATTCATTATTCAACCAGCGAATCCCGCATCAAACGGAGTGTTCTCATTCCATTTAAGAGTTTGGAAGTGCTTGCTACTATTATTACTGACCACTTTAAACGATAATTAGCGTCAAACCGAGTGTCCGCCTCGGGCGGATGTGTCGAGGTTGCGCTTATTTGAAAAACGCACGCACTTGCCAATTACTCCTTGTCGCACACCAAAACAGGCGTTTTACTCCCTTCTGTTGAGCTACTTTTGAACTCAAACATAAAATATATTATGAAACTATCAATTTTATCACTGGCCTTTATCGGGCTTTTCCTCGGATCATGTTCATCATCTTCTTCTTCTTCGGCAACTGCTGATTTGGGCAAAGAATTCACTTTTGATGAGCAAAAAATGACGGTTGATGTGAAAGCCAGCACCGTTTTAGTTAATGAAAAAGAGCAAACAACATTAGTTGCTCCTGAAGGAAAAATCTACCTGATTGTAGATGTAAAAGGACAAAACAGTTCTTATTTCGCTTCGTTGAAAGATGGTGAAACAGAACTTGAAGAAGTTGACTTCTTAATTGCAGGTCCATTCGTTAGAGATTTAGATCTTGCTACAACTCCTGACAAAAGTATGTTGTTTTTAGTAGACATCAAGAACGCTAATTACTCAGTATACATTAAGAGCTACGGAGACGAGTCAGTTTCAATTAAAGTTGGGGCTTTGAAAGACGAATCAACCGTGAAAGTAACCGAAAAAATGAAAGCTTTCGCGAACGAATTTGCTGCAGGCGGACGCATTTTGGAAGCTGCTGCGAAATATGTAAAAGAAGGAGTAAACGCTGCTGACATTACTTCAGAAAACGGTGCACCAATGATGGGAGATCCGATCACACAAGGTTTGACAATTTCAAATATCCTTGCAGACGGAACTGTTGTTTACGACATAGAAACAGGATTATTCGAAAAAGTAAACGTAACGTGGGAAGGTGATAACATCATCAAGATTACAGTGGAATAACAACCAACATGATCTAACAACCAATATCAGCTGTAACTCAAACAGAAGATCCGCTTGTCCCTTTGGGCAGGCGGATTTTTTGTGTGGGGTGGATTGGTCAACATTTGAAGTAAGGCAAGCAAGGCATTTCATCACAACGATAAATTTAAATCTTCACCTTTAACTCTGGCCGAAACGTCGGGGTTTTCTTTGTTTGTGTATTTTTGGGTTGAATAAACCCGGTAAAGCATTCCATGGAATTAAAAGATATACTTATTGACCAATCAAAGATAACAGCGCGCAAGCTCAATCCATTCAAAGTATTGGTTGAAAATGCAACCAAAAACAAAACAGACGAAGAGTTCAACACCTTGTTTACAACATTTTTTGGGCTGGATAATTTATATTTTGTCGCTCCACCAAGGGAAGACTGGAAAAAGTCCGGGCCATTTATCGGGAACATTAACGAACAACCCTGTATCTTTACATTCACAGATATTGCAATGGCATTCGATTTCTGTATGAATACAAAAGGATTTCAGTGGGAAAAAGATAAGGCTTTCATCATGCACCTTCCAATGGCTGAGTGCATTCCAATGTTCAAAGAACTGGCCAGAAAAGGAGTTTTCGGAATCCGCATCAATGAAGGATCTACCGGATTCTTTCTCCCAATGAGTCACCTGGAAGGAATTCTGGAACACATTTCACCGGCCAAAAAATAATTCTATGAAAAAGCAATTACTCATTCTTCACGGTGCTTTAGGTGCAAAATCCCAATTCAAAGAGTTAATCTCTGCGCTATCGGAAACATTCGAGGTTTATTCATTAGATTTTGATGGTCACGGCAGGAATGATGCTTACACCGGAAATTATTCGATTGATCATTTCGCAGAACAAACCAGCGCAACCTTACGCGCTTTAGGATGGGGAAAACCACTTGTTTTTGGCTATAGCATGGGCGGGTACGTGGCTTTGAAACTGGAGGCATTGCATCCGGGAACTTTTGAGAAGATTATTACACTGGGAACGAAATTCGACTGGAATCCTGAATCTGCAGCGCAGGAAGTACGCATGCTGGACACGGAAAAAATGCAGGAAAAAATTGCCTCTTTTGTTGTTTATCTGAAATCATTACACGGCGACGATCATTGGAAAAGTGTTGTAGAGCGAACTGCTGAAATGATGCTGAAAATGGGAAGCAATCCCCCGGTGAACGAAGAAATTTTGAAAAAAATCACCATTCCTGTTGTATGTTTTCGCGGCGGAAACGACCAGATGGTAAACGAAGCAGAAACATTATGGGCAGTAAATGCTTTACAAAACGGTGTTTATGCTGAGGTTTCCGAATGGAAACATCCGATTGACAGGATCCCGGTTAACGAATTGGTGAAAAAACTAAAATCAATATAAATTTTCATTTTCGAGCCGCCTGTTCCTTTTTGGGATAGGGTAATGTCATAAGAGTAAACGGGCACCTAATCATGCGCCCGTTCATATTTCTAGCTGTTTACAATAACTACTTCTCAAAATGATCCACCACCTCATCCAATGCGCCAACACCAAAATTATCATTCGACCATTTTACCTTTTTAGATTTGGTAACCAGCACAAATGTTGGAAACGACATTTCAGCCATTCCCGCTAATTTACGTTCATCATGCGAAGCTGTAACTTTGATTTTGTTTCCGGCAATAGCCTTATAGCTTGCAACAGCCTCTTCCACCATTGAATCGTTTGCACATACACGGTACTCTATTTCTACATTCGGATGTCGTTCTTTCATTGCAAGCATTCTCCCAACAGATTCACGGCAAAACGGACAATCGGGAATGGAGATCACAATCAGTTTATCAGCTTGCAAACTATCCAGTTCGGAGGCTTGTGTAACCTGAACCGAGCGGTTAGAAAAATCGCCTTCATAGATCGGATAAACCATAAAATAAGCGAAAAACGGAAGCAAAATAAGCACAAGAAGCGTAACAAGCTTCCATACTCTTTTCTTCACTCGTCTCTTAAGAATGAACCAAATAACCAGTCCAATAAACGGAAAGAACAAATACGCAAGAAGCTTACTTAACCAGTAAGACATTCCTGCATTCAGAAAAAACAATTCTATAGAACTCATGGATCTTATTTAAGATAGAAGTACTGAATTTAGCAACAAAAAAGGGGATCCACAAACGTGAACCCCCAATCCGATTGTCTTTAAACTATCAGATAGAACAAGACGCATCAGTGTAACCTAATGTTTTCAGTTGAGATTCCTGAGTATCACAAGTAGACTCTGCATCTTTTTTCTTAGTTTTTCCGTACTTGAATGATTTGTAGCTTTCCGGAAGGTCGGTTGCCGTGCATGAGCACGTGTAATCTTTTTTACATGAAATCAATGTAAAAGACAGCACTGCTGCTGCTAAAAGGATTTTTTTCATTTTAGATGATTTAAGTGTTGTTAATTAATTGAAGCAAATATATTAACTGACTAAATACAAACGACAATATGGCCCTGTGAAAAAAAGGGAAATGCGTTAATATATTAACGATTCGGATGCGCTTCAGAATTTGTTTGTGTCAATAGTAGACAGCAATATCACTTGCTAAGGGCGGCGGGGAATGTAATTGCCTGGCTTTTGCACGCTTCAAAAGTTCGCACGTAGTGAGTCCAATTTTCAACGAACTCAATGAAGTTTTCCTGCAAACAGGACGCGTTTTCACCTTTAGCATAAAAATCCGTGAATTTTCCCTCGTGATAAACCCGAACTGAATAATAACTGTCTTCCTTTTTACCCGCGATATGCGGTTTGTTCAATCCATACGTTTGAAGTGATGTTTCAAGCAAAAGCATCCCGGTTGGATCAAATTTTCCGGTATACCAGCCGGCAGGAGCTTCATCCAAAATACGCATCAGGCTGTCTTGTGCAGTTTCTTTTAATTGAACGGGTTCATCAGACATTTCCCTATCCACAACTACCGGTGGAACAAATTGTAATCCTTCACCCTGATGCTGAACCGGAATCTTCGCGTCTTTAAAACGATAACCAAAATAATATTTTCCTGAACCGGGAACCCATCGCAGATCGTTGTATTGTGTGCGTATGATATCTTTATCATCAAACTGGTCAGTCCAGCTCAGTGAAACATCAACCGAGTCAATTTTCACCGCTTCGAAATAGGCCGATTTCGGAACAAACTTCATTGTATCCGCATCGAGTCCGTACTTGGTTTTATAGTTAGACATTACCACACCGCGTTTCTTCTTATCAGTTCCGGCAGCTTTCAGATCTTTCAAATAGCTTTTGTAAAGCGTTGGCCGTGGCTCTGCATACAGCTCCCGTTCTACATCAATAAGCGAAATTGCTTCCGAATTCAACGGATACAATACAAACTCATCATTGGTCAATTTACAAATCTTAAAAAGGCAGTCTTCCGCTTCTTCCTCCTCATCACTATAGTAATAGTCTGTTTGGACGGCTGACAAATGAAGCGTTTCACCATCTACATAAAAAGCAAAAACCCGATAATCATCGAACATTGCCGCCTCTCTTTGGTTAAATGAACACGATTGTTCCTTTGCATTCACCCAAACATTGTGGATCATGAAAAGCGTATCGTATTCATCCTGCGCCATTGATTCGGAGCAAAAAAATACGGCAGCAAAAAGAGTAAGGAAGGTTTTCATCGGTTGGGGATATGTTATTGAATGACTTTTCTGGCTTCTTCCAGGCAAGATATGGCTTTTTCCATCATTTGTTTAGATCCAACGAAAAACCCGCAGCGCTGGTGCAATTCTGTAGGAACAATTTCCAAAATACTTTCAGTTCCGTCTGTTGCCAAACCGCCTGCCTGTTCGGCAATAAACGCCAGCGGATTGCATTCATACAACAAACGCAATTTCCCTTTCGGGCTTTGGTTTGTGCGTGGATAAATATAAATTCCGCCTTTGATCAAACTTCTGTGAAAATCTGCAACCAAAGAACCAATGTAACGTCCGGAATACGGTTTTCCATCGGCTTGTACCTGCTGGCAGAATTGAACATAGTCTTTCACCCCTTGTTCACATTCGTGAATGTTTCCTTCGTTCATGGCGTAAATACGGCCGGTTTCAGGCATCCGCATCATTGGGTGTGACAAACAAAACTCGCCGATGGAAGGATCTAAAGTAAATCCGTTTACACCATGGCCGGTTGTATAAACCAACATCGTTGATGAACCGTACAAAACATATCCTGCAGCTATCTGCTCGGTTCCTTTTTGAAGCATATCATCTATAGTAGCCAATGTTCCTTTCGCAGAAACACGCTTATAAATTGAGAAAATAGTTCCGATTGAAACGTTCACATCAATATTGGAAGAACCGTCGAGCGGATCAAATAAGACGATGTATTTTCCATTTTTTGCGTTTTCGCTTTCGAATGCAACAAAATCGTCGTTTTCTTCAGACGCGATACCACAAATTTCGCCTCCATTCTCAAAAACCTTGATAAATTGATTGTCTGCAACCACATCCAGTTTTTGCTGTTCTTCACCCTGAATATTCACTTCACCATGTGCGCCAAGAATGTGATCTACCAATCCG
>CBFGMW010000084.1:0-8469 GCA_965649925.1 uncultured Fluviicola sp. | reverse complement strand
CAAGCACAACTCCCATTAAGAGAATCGGCGCAATGAAAATCAGCAATTTCCTTTTTGTCGTAAGTGGTTTTTTATTTTGTGGTTTCATGGCTTAAAATTTCCAGATTATTTTTCCCGTAGCAGCATTCACCAAACTTACCGGAGTATAACCGTTTTCCTGTGAGAAGATGAAAAATGAGTTTCCGTCGGTATTCCAGTAGAGGGTGTAATAGATATTGTTATCGGTATGATCATAAAGCGATAAAACCGGTTTCGACCAAATAAAACGTTGTTTTTTCAAATCATAACCTCCAAGTTTTGTGACTCCCGTATTTCCAAGAGCAGAAGCATATTCAACCGTAGCAAGAGATTTGTTTAAACCCATGATTCTGCCTTCAAGGAATACTGTGCTATCTGATTTTTCGTGGGTCATTTTGCTCACCATTTCGTAAAAGTTCTCCCGTGAAGGGTGATGAAGCGTGTACAAATAATATTTGTGTGTGTTCGCCGGATCATAAGCTTCCATGGCTAATGTTGTTGTGTCATCGATAATATAACCATGAATCCGGCCATTAATTAAAGTAGAACTGCCATAATCCGGAAGAGTGTTTTTTAATTGGTATTCCGGTTTTAAACCCAGTCCGTCAGCAATCATTTTCCCTTTAAGAGTAGTTGGATTTATTAGGTAAATGTCTCCGGCTTTGGTGATAACTCGCAGATTGTAATATCCGTCGGTTTCCAGATAAGCAATCTTACCCTTTAATGAAGGGGTACAGCTTTCGATTTGTTTTTTGAGTGCTTCCGGTCCAATTACCTTATTGTCTTTATGGAGATCAATTGCAGAAAAACCGTCAGGTCTGGAAAAAAAAGCATATTTGTCCGACACGCCCATAAAAGAGCCCGATTCTTCATCTACGTCGAATTCAGTTTGGTGAATTTTTTTTCCTGTTTTCGCGTCAATCGTGTAAGTAAGCCAATACCAGAATGTGCTTGAAGACTGATCCGACGATTCAATGGTTTCGCTGCGGTTGTATACGAATACGGTGTATTCTTTCCCATTTTTCGCTACATTCCCAACATAGAATAATCTTCCGCGTTTGGTTCCGTCCTTAGCAAGGTCTTCGCTGCATGATGAGCTCGTTAACAAAATGAATAGCGCAGCAAAAAGCCAAAGTAGTAGTTTCATAAGTTGTATGTCTAGAAACGAATGTAGTGATTTGTCCGAATTGTCAATTTTGAAATGCTCCATAATTCGTAGTTTGTCAATTCCAATTCGTAGATAACATGATTTCAGTAGTTGAAACCAAATCGCTCAAATTAATTGCTGTTCTTGCAGAAGGAGTGCAGCCGAAGATTTTTGGATTCAATTTGAATTAGTAATCTGCCTCTGGCAATTCGCAATTATAAAAAAATGGCAAAAACAAAAACTGCAGAAACAACTAAAGACGTGGGTGATTTCATCCGGGAATTTGTTGATTCGGAACAGAAACGCGACGACAGCTACGAACTGATTCGATTGATGGAGGAAGTATCGGGTTTTGAAGCAAAAATGTGGGGACCAAGCATTATTGGATTTGGTACCTATCATTACAAATATGCCAGCGGTCATGAAGGCGATGCACCGATTTTAGGATTTTCTCCCCGAAAAGCAGCCATTTCGCTGTATGTTTTTAGCGGCGATCCGGAACACGAGTATTTGTTAGAAGACCTCGGAAAGTTCAAAATGGGAAAAGCCTGTATTTACGCGAAGAAACTTTCCGATATCAATGAAGAAGCACTCATAAAACTGATGCAGGCATCCATAGAATGGGTGAAAGAGAAATACGGCTAAAATCAATATTACTTCATATTAACTTTCGGAAGCGCCGTATTCTCAATGGTCTTCTTAGCAATGCCTTTCGAATATTTGGTCCTGCGAATCTCATTTTTATATTCGTCGTATTGTATGCACCAACCATGACGTAAACCGTTTTTTACTGAAATGTTTTCGCCATCAACAATAGAAATGAATGTTCCGCTGTATGCTTCACGGTTGCTCACATGGGTGTACCCAAAATCGATGAGCAAATCATTTTTGTAAGTTATTTGCTCATATACACCTGCGTTCTTGTGCTCGATCACTACGAATCCGTTGAGCTCGTCATTTGAATAGTTTCCTGATTTCATATAGTTCGGAGTTCTCACTTCGAACTTCCCATTAAGCATTGGTCGTGATTCGGGTGCCTTTCCAATTGCTTCCGTCAATAGAATTAACACGGTATCTGTTTTTGGAAAGCTGGAAGCTTTGGCTGTAAAGTTGTAATAGCTGCGTTGATCACCGATTTCATCTTCATATTTAAAACAAAGTACATCAGGAACTTCATTTGAGACAAGCGTGAATTTCTCAAAACCGTTTTCTGTAAATTCTGTGATCTCGTACAAATAACCGGAAACGTAGTTTCGCTCTTCAACCAATTTCCCTTTTACCTTCTTGGAAAAGACACCGTGTTTTTTGTCTTTCAGGTAGTTTTCGGTTATTACAATACTATCATAAATATTTTCCGTGGTCCATTCTCCGGTTTTAAAACCATTCTCATAATGTCCGGTTGTTTTAATCCAATGCTGCTCAGTACGCTCCGAATATTCTATTTTACCTTCAGGTTTGCCGTTCAGATAGGTGCCATATTCGTAATTGTTGGAATCTTCATATTGACTGTAAGGTCCGGAAAGTATTCCATTAACAAAGTTTACTCGTACATAATATGGGAACCAATCTAATTTCGTGTTTACGCTTCTGGAATAGAATTGGGTTGAGGGTCCGTTCAATTTACCATTGATATAGTTTTCTTCATAAGAAACCGAGTCTTTATATTGACCTGATCTTATCCAAAAAGTTCTTTTCCCGTTCTCCAAACCATTTGTAAATGTTGTTTGTGCTATTGGAATATTCTTATCGGAAATTTCAAAAGAAGTTAATTGATAAGCTGTAAAGATGCTATCAATAACGCCGTTTTTGTAGTAGCAGGTGTAAAGCGTATCGTTTGAAAATGGTGAGATCCCAACCGCTTTTCCGGTTTTAATGTTGTTTACGAAATTTACAGTTTCTAAAGCTTTTATTTTGGTTACAGTCCAAGCTTGTTCCCAATCCAGATCGATCGGAATCGGAAATCGGTCAACCCCGAAACCATCAACCCAGTTGATCCCTACAGGAATTGTTGCCAGACCTTGCTTCAATCCATTTTTATAGGAAACACCCTGGATTGTTTTCCTGTTAATAACGTATTTCTCAGTACCAACCGGAACATCACGCTGCCACTGTAGTGTTTTAACAACTTTACCTTCACCGTCATACCACTTCTCCATTCCGTATTTCCAATGGTAGCTGTGCGTAACGCTGTGTGCGAGTTTTCCTTCTTCGTTGTAGTCACTCACCAAACCGTTTAGTCGGCCAGCCTGGTAGTTTTCTTTCCTTTTTATGGTTCCGTTCGGATAATAAAACGTTCGTTCCCCGCTCAGAACGCCGTTCTTATAGTTCTCGCGAATTCCAACGAAGGAAGTTCCGTTTTCTGAAAGCAGAACCGTTTTCTCCCCGTTTAGTTCATCGAATCTGCCGTACTTGCGGTAAATACGATATCGGTAATAAGGAATTTCTCCTTTCCCGAGCGGATTCTCTAGGGCTTCGTAATCCTGGCAAAGTAAAAAGCGATCATTATCGTAAACAGTAGTAATGTAATTCCCGTTCACATCAGCTCCCAATGATCGAAAACGCTGGGCTTTCAGCTGCGAAGTAAAGTTTTTGTATTCATTTTGATTGTAGACCTCAAATGAAAGGTATTCTACGGCTGTATCGTTTAGAAAGAGGTAAATATTCGGTTGAACTCCGTAAGTTGTCTTCACCTGATAATGCATGAACTGAAGATCCAGGGAATCTTTTTTTTCCAGCAATTTATATTCTTCGCCCTGTAAAAATGCCTTAACACTTTCTTTATCCGCTTTTTCGAACCACTGCAAACAGTTGCTAAGTGTTTGAATTTGTCCAAGGGCAGTTTGACAAACAAAAAATGATAGAATAATGAACCAGCGCTGCATGAATCAAAAGTAGGAAATTAGACGAAGACCGGTTCGTTCTTTGATTAAAGACTTGCGGTGATTGAATGTAAGTTAAATCTTCATGAAGGGCATTTTGAACTGTTTGACTAATGGAAATGCGATTTGTCTACCTATGTGCGCTTTTTGTAGGACAAATCACAGTTGAGTCGCTTCTATTTTTGTGAAAAAGAAAAATAATGGCAAATGTTCTGAAAAAAGCAGTGAGCGGTTTGTTCGACAAAATGCTTACCTCCGCAAAAGTAATAAGTGTGAGTAGATGGAATCCGGAAACCATGGTTGAAATTGAAGTTCAGCTTCCAACCTTAAAAACAGAGAAATGGAAAACTATTCACAGGGTAAAATGCCGTGTGGCAGACCTGGAGTACCGTGATTACACTCCTGCAAACTGGGATTCGGAAAAAGGGACATTTAAGTTGTATGTTGAGGCCGGACACAATGGTGCCGGAAGCAGATGGGCGCAACAAATAAAAGCAGGCGATGAGATTTTGCTCGGAGCAGTTCACGCAGCACCAATTCCATCTAAAGAAGGAAAAATTCTTTGCCTGGTCGATTTGAGCGCGTTGGGACATGCCTTAAGTTTGAAACAATTAATAAATCCGGTTAAATTTCCGTTAGAAACAGTAGTTTTTCTTCATGAACAATTTCAAATTCCGCAGCCGCTTCTCCTGCAAAACCCGGAGTTTGATTTTATATACCAGGAAAATGAAGCATGTGCAGCAGTACTTGAAGAATGGATAATGTCGAAAAAATTAAGTAACTATGAATCTATTTGTGTTGCGGGAAATACTCCAATGGTTTCGCAATTGAGAAAGAAATTAAAAGCCAATCCTGAAGTAGAAGCCCGTATTTTTGTTCAAGGCTTTTGGTCATAAATATATATGAATGATAAATGAGCAGATTCCATTAGTTCAATTGCCTGGAAAAACACGTGGCATTGAAATTTTCCAAATGACGGATGAATTAATCTCGGTTGTGGAAGAACAAAACGCACTGGTTCCGCACAGACACGATCATTACATGTGTTTTTTCGTTGAAGAAGGAACTATTTATTTTGGGATTGATTTTCAGGAAGTGAAAATCGTTGCTCCTGCTTTGTTGATTTCTTATCCCGGTCAAATGCATCACCACCTGCATGCAATTGAATCTACAAAAGCGGAAGGCTGGATACTTGCTTTTGACCCGAAATTCATCGAAAAAAACGCTTCCGCGTCTATAGAAGAATCGTTTTCAAATGAGATCATGATTCTGTTCGATCAGGAACAAAAGCACTGGTTTTCTGCTCTCTTTGAATTGATCAACGCTGAAGTGAAACAAGGAGATTCAAGTGCAAACAACACGATAATCGGTCATTTGATAAATGGTTTTTTCGCGAAAACAACTGCACTCTTCCAATTGCAGGAAAAGGAACGCGTTTTGGAATATTCGTCGAGAAGTGTAGAAATTGTAAAAACCTTTAAAAGACTCGTTCGCGAGCAATTTATCAGATCAAAAAAACCTTCTGAATATGCGGATATAATGAATATCAGCACCAGTTATCTGAACGACACGGTAAAGTCGATAACCGGCTTTTCGGCAACAAATTTTATCCAGCAGGAAGTTTTTCGTGAAGCTCAGCGGCTCCTTTGTTATACCAATAAAAGCATCAAGGAAATAGCTTTCCAATTAGGGTATGACGATTACAAGTATTTTATTCGCCTGTTCTCAAAATACGTAAACATTTCGCCAACCAATTTCAGGAAACAAAATCAATAAAAAACGCGTAAATTTGCAACGTTAAATCAAAGATCACTCCATGTAAAAAAGCATTTCTTCAAACAAATTCGCGACAAACCAAAACTCTGGTTATGTCAGTTATTCACTGTTTAAAGAAACAAAACATGCTTATTTTACAAAATATTACATATACACATTCGAACAAATCGTTGCTGTTCAGCAACATCAATCTTATTGTCGGTAAAGGCGATAAAGTAGCTCTTGTGGGAAACAACGGAGTTGGTAAATCGACACTTTTGAAACTCATTTCCGGCGAACTGAATTCTTTCTCAGGTCAGCTTAGAACAGACAGCTTTCCGTATTATGTTCCGCAAATTTTAGGGCAGTATGATCATTTAACCATTGCGCAGGCGCTTCGCGTTGAAGATAAACTCACAGCATTAAAAGAAATCCTCGGCGGACAAATGTCAGAAGCGAACCTGGAGCTGCTTGATGATGATTGGACCATAGAGGAAAAGTGTGCAGAAGCACTTTCCTATTGGCAATTATCTGATTTGGAATTGAACCGAAAAATGGAAACTCTCAGCGGTGGACAAAAAACCAAAGTGTTTCTCGCAGGAATTTCCATTTATCAACCGGAATTGATTCTTTTGGACGAACCCAGCAATCATTTGGATGCTGAAAGCCGTGAATTGCTTTATCAGTTTATCAGATCTTCAATGTGTACGCTGATCGTGGTTAGTCACGACCGGAAACTATTGAATTTATTGAACACAGTTTGCGAGTTGAATTCTCGGGCAATCATGGTTTATGGCGGCTCGTATGATTTTTATGCTGAACAAAAGCAATTAGAGTCTGACGCTTTGAATCACGCTTTGAAAACTAAAGAAAAAGCCCTTCGGAAAGCAAAAGAGAAAGAGCGTGAAACGTTGGAGCGACAGCAAAAATTGGATGCGCGTGGAAAGAAAAAACAGGAGAAAGCCGGAGTTGCAACCATTATGTTGAACACGCTAAGGAACAATGCTGAAAAAAGCACCTCAAAACTCAAAGATGTTCATTCTGAAAAACTGTCGGGAATTTCAGAGGAATTAACCGAATTGCGGAATGAAATCCCTGATATTGGCAAGATGAAATTTGGGTTCGATCATTCACAGTTGCATCATGGCAAACGATTGTTTTCAGCCTCAGAAATCAACGTTAAATATAATGACGAATTCCTATGGAAATACAATTTGAACCTGGAAATTGTCAGCGGAGAACGTGTTGCTTTGAAAGGAGTCAACGGTTCAGGTAAAACAACATTGATTCGGCTTATTTCAGGCAGTTTGAATCCACTCGTCGGGACAGTACATCGGGCCGAAATAAAATCAGTCTATATTGATCAGGACTATTCCCTGATAGAAAACAACCTGACTGTTTATGAGCAAGCCCTGAAATTTAATCATTTAGCACTCCAGGAGCATGAAATTAAGGTCCGGCTCAATCGGTTTCTGTTTACAAAGCATAGCTGGGACAAGTCGTGTAATGCGTTAAGCGGCGGAGAACGAATGCGCCTGGTACTTTGTTGTTTGACAATTGCGGATCAATCACCAGACATTATTTTTCTCGATGAGCCAACGAATAATTTAGACCTCCAAAACATCCTGATACTCACAGCAGCCATTAACGAATACTAGGGAACACTGATAGTTGTATCTCATGATGAAGATTTTCTGAAAGAGATTCGCGTTGAACGCACAATAAAGCTTACCTCGAAGTAACCGCTCCTCACTGAAATAATCCTTAATTTTAATTCAGTATGGAAATTGGGATAGACAGTTTTGCGGCGGTGCCTGCAAATTCAACAATAAGCAATGCTCAGGCGATAAATGAATTATTGGAGCGAATTGAATTAGCTGACCAGGTTGGGTTGGATATCTTTGGAATTGGTGAACATCATAGAAAAGAGTTTTTAGACTCTGCTCCATCAATGATTCTGGCCGCTGCGGCTTCAAGAACTAAGAACATCCGATTAACCAGTGCGGTGACCGTTCTGAGCGCCGCCGATCCGGTGCGTGTTTTTCAGAATTTCGCAACGCTGGACCTTATTTCCAATGGTCGGGCAGAAATCGTTGCGGGGCGTGGATCATTTATAGAAGCATTTCCGTTATTCGGATATAATTTGAATGATTATGACGCATTGTTTGCCGAAAAACTGGAGCTTTTACTTCAAATTCAGCAGAACGAAATAGTAAACTGGTCCGGACAATTTCGTCCTGAACTAAGGAACCAGGCAATCTATCCGAGACCATTGCAGGAGAAATTACCCGTTTGGCTTGGAGTTGGAGGGACTCCCGCGTCTTTTGTTCGAGCAGGAGAACTTGGATTACCATTGATGGTTGCAGTAATTGGCGGAGAAACATATCGTTTCAGGCCCTTGATTGATTTGTATAGAGAAGCCTGGGCAGAAGCCGGCCATGATCCGGAACTCCGGAAAGTAGGTCTGCACTCCCTGGGTTATGTAGCCTCCACAAAAGAAGAAGCAATTGCTGATTATTACCCGGGATATGCAGAAATGTTCACCAAAATTGGAAAAGAACGAGGGTTTGCGCCGGTAACCCGTGAACGCTTTGATGCGCAAAACGGTAAACTGGGAGCATTACTGGTTGGTGATCCAACAGAAGTAGCGGAAAAAATAGTTCGTCACAG
>CBFGMW010000083.1:0-8573 GCA_965649925.1 uncultured Fluviicola sp. | reverse complement strand
ACGGATATCCGTATTCCAGCAATTCGGCCAGGCGCCAGCTCAAGGTTGTTCTTCTGAAAACTATCGGATTGATAATTCCTGCCGCAACGGAAGATGAAACGTTTTTCCCGGAGTCGACAATAGTGATTTCTGCTCGAAGATCAAGCAAATGATGTGCGGCGGTGTAGCCCGCCAATCCTGCACCAACAATGAGAACGCGCATGATTACTTCTTTTGTGAAAGTTTCTTATACAAACGAATTCCAAGCATCAGACTTATTCCGACGCTGAAGAAACCAACAATTCCGCCGATCCAGCCCAGCGTTGTTTGCATTTCTACCAGAAAAACAATGGCAACCAGGAGTAAAGTTGCGCCTTCATTCCACATGCGTAAATGACTGCTTTTCCATTTCGAAGTTCCGTTCTTCAGGTTGTTCATAATTCCCTGGGAAATGAAATGATAAACAAGGAGAATGGCTACGAATGTCAGTTTGATGTGCATCCACGGAAGTTTCAACAGTGCCGGATTTGCACAGAGCATTAAAGTTCCGAAAACAACGGTTAAGATCATTGCCGGTGTAGTAATTACATACCACAAGCGCCACTGCATAATATTGAATTGTTCCTGAAGTACTTTTCGTTCAACTTCCGGTTTCATGTTTGCTTCCGTATGGTAAATAAACAAGCGGACCATGTAAAATAAACCGGCGAACCAGCTTACCACAAAAATAATGTGGAGGGCTTTCCAAACGGAGTAATTTTCAATGAGGAATATTTGCATCGGTGCAAAGGTAAAAAGAAAGGGGACAATCTGCTTTTGCTGACTGTCCCCTTTTCAAATATACTTTTCGGAAGATTATACTTTCATTCCTTTTACAATTCTGTCCTTACGTTTTGTACGCTGGAAGCTTTTCTTCTTCACTTCCAGGTAAGCGCTGCTTCCTCCGGTTTGAACGTTGTAAGTTTCATTTCCGTAAGTAATCGTTCCACCGGTTTGTTTCCAATCAGCAACCAGGTAATATTTACCGTTGTTTTGTGTTGCTCTGGGAGCAAATGACAAGGTTTTATTCGTTCCTACTTCAAAACGAACAACGATTTCTCCTGTTTCAGTTGTTTTCTCGTAAACACATTTTGTTTTCGGAGGAATAATTACACGATCCTGGGTTTTGGAAGAGTTTGAAACCAATGTTCCGTCATCTCCGGTAGTTTGATTCCCACTAGTACTGCTTTTCTCCAGAATGATAATACTTGATGTAAAGAACTGAACTTTTATTAAACCTTCCGGTGTTAGATCATATTGATCTTTCAATGTATCCGTATAAGCAACCGGAGTTCCACAACCGGAAACCAATAACACGGTTAAAAAACAGGCAATTAAATATTTCATTTTTTTCATTTTTATGGTCTATGGCAAAGAAAGTGCCAACTATTAAGCAAATATAATACAGATTTCTGTTTACTCATTATTTTGATGAAGCGGATATAACATTGGTCTGCTAGGGCTTGCATCGTTTTCGAATGGTGCAGTTTGCAAATTCAGTAAATACAACCCGTCATCGCAACCAGAGGGAACAAAGATCAACTCCGTAATAGTTCGCTTTTTATCATTTTCAGAAGGTACTTTCCAGTAGGCATGATGAAATGCCAGTTTACCACCGTCTTTTTCACGATCAACAGAAGGAACGTCTACTAAAAAATGAATAACACCAAGTTCGTCGAGAAACTCTACTACGTCAGCATCGAAATATACCGGGTTAGTATCGGAGTATTGTTTATGCAGTTTATCGTCTGAATTCGGAAGTGTCCTAACCAGCAAAGCTTCTATGTTTTCCGACTTTACGGTTTGTTGGATCAATTCTTTCGTAACAATCAGATCCGTTAAACCATCTTCGTTTTTTCGTTCGATCGGTTCAATGGAAACAACTTCAGCTTCATAAAACAACTCAGAAATGATCCCGTTCACAGAATGCACGGTTTCAGTAATATGCCCCAAACATTCTGTATGCGTCCCATGTCCATGCGGATTGAAGGAAATATCACGAAAATTGACACTTCCGCCTTCGGCAACTGCTCCTACCCATCCATTTGCCCGAACCGGAGCAATTGCAGGCTCTGAAACATACCAGGCCGTTGGATTTTCTTTTGAAGCAACTAAAGGCATCGAGCAATCGACACCTTCATTTGTAATGATGTAATTTCCGTTAGAAAGAAAAAGCTGCATAAATTATGGAAGTTTTTTCAGCATTGCCTGGTATTCTGCCGCGTAGTCTTTAGCTCCCGGACAACCTAGCTCTATCTTGTAATTCTGAAATGCTTCAATTCTGCCTTCAGGACTTGGGTGCGTGCTCAAAAACTCAGGAGTCCTTGTGCCACCTTCGGCTGCAATTTTCTGGAAGAATCCAGCTCCTGCATCGGCAAAATAATCGGTCGGACATAAAAATTTCACCGAACCTTTATCGGCTTCCGATTCATGTTCACGTGAGAATTTCAATCCGATAATTCCTTCGGTTACCTGCGCAAGCATCTGATGATTTCCTGCAATAATGCTTAGTAAAACATCTACTCCGTAGATTTTGGTCATTTGTCTGGTCGAGTGACGGAAATCTGCATGCGCCATTTCGTGACCTAAAACACCGGCTAACTGAGCTTCGCTGTCGAGGTATTTCATAATTCCCGTGTAAACATAAATGTATCCGCCGGGTGTACAAAAGGCGTTTAACGTACTGTCGTCTTTAATAATCCGCAATCTCCAGGTAAAATCATCTTTGTGTTTTAGTTCTCCTGAAGCCAGAATTTTGTCTCTGATCTTGTACAAATAGGCATAAGCCTCTTTGTTACTCGCTGAATCGAGAATAGGATATTCCTTCTGATTAGCATCAATTTCAGCTGCTACCTGCGCCCCCAATTGTTTGTCTTGTTCAACGGAAAACAAATTGAATCCGCTGCCAAGCTCTTTCCCCCCTCTACAGTTTACCAACAAAAAAGTTGATACTACTAAAAAGCTAAAAATGAACACCTTTCTTTTCATATAATCACGTTTATTACAAATGTACATGAATTTATGATAATCAATAATGGTTCCGTTCAGGGTCTGTTATCAATATGTAGTAACAAATTACTATTGCTCAGCATGATAACCACACTTACTTTTGAAAGAAAAACATGAAACAACGCCTCGCTATTTTAACCTTATTTCTGTCTGCCTTTTCATACGGGCAAAATGTTCTTTTCTCAGCAGGAGAAGACAAAACTGTTGCTGTTACATCGGTTTCCTCTATAGAAGATGCAGATTTCGAATTGTCAGGGTATTTAATTTGTTCCGATGAAAAACAGAAGGAAATCAATGATGATTTTGATGGCATTCAGACGGAATTAACAATCAACGGACAAGTTATTGAGACATCAGGTTTTTTAAGAATTGATCACTTGTTTTCTTTTGAGGATGAAGGTGATGATACCTATCTTCAAAAGCCATCCATTCAATCTGAAATACCGTTGGAAGACATTGTACATTCTTACGGCAAATACATGGTTCAGAATGGGAACAGTTTGAAGATCACATACCTGTTCAAAGGTGAAATAATTGGTGCTGGTACGCTTACCTTCAATATTCAGGAGTTTATGAATCCAACCGCTGATTTTTGTGATTTCGCTGCACCTTATTTAACTACGGAACCGACATTCATTTCAGCAATTAGTCAGGACTTTGCAGCGAATAATCCTACATCCAAAGTGGTGAAAATCTGGTTGCCTTATGCGCTTTCAAAAGACGATGAGGGTTTGGAGGAAACAAGTGGATCTGTTCTTTTTTCTCAGGATAATGATTATCGTATGGTAAAATATTCAGTTACCCGATTGAATGGTGAGATAGTTGTTCAGGCAGATTCATACTCGTTAATCAGCAATCTTCATCCTGAATGTGTTAAGGCTTTTTTGGCAAGGGAATAATTTCAGCTATTTTGGCAAAAAATAATCTATGAAAAGAAGTTCTTTTATTGAACTGGTGAATGAAGATGAATTCGATCAACTTTACACTATCAATGAACAATTGCCTGAAGGTGTTTGGCAGAGTTCTTTTCAGGAAATTGTAAAACAATTTGGTGCTTATGCTTTCAGCGGATCATTTTGGTATATTGGCGATTTTCGTGCCGGGTGCGTGGTTGCAGCAGGTGGAAATATAGAAGAAAGCACGCCGCTTAGCCGCAAAGAGTGGCTTGGTTTGCATCCTTTGGAAATTGGAAAGCTGGTTCATCCCGACGATCGGTTAAAAATGCAATCCTACATCGTTTATGTAGCTTCAAGATTAGCAGAATTAAACGAAGAGAAAAGAGAAAAAACACGACCGTATTTTATTTTCAGAATGCAAAATGCTGCTAAGGAATATACCTGGCGCAAAATGCATTATCCGAAATTGGTTTATGCAAACAACTCCCCTCATTATGTTATGTGTTTGATTAGTGAGATTGTTCCTGCCTCGAAAGAACTGGTTTGCTCTATGTATATTGAAGATCGAAGCAATGGGCATACAACAACTTATTATTGTGACGACGAAACCATTGAATTGAAGACATTGGAAACATCTGTTCGTTTTACACCGAGAGAAATGGAAGTGTTGCAATACCTGGCTCAAGGATTCATTAGTAAAGAAATTGCTTCAAAAATGCAGATTTCAAAAAACACGGTCGAAAATCATAAACAGCACATGTTTGCCAAATTGGGGATTCGAAAGTTAACCGAGCTCCTGGCTTATGCACACCGTAAAGCAATGATTAATCCTCGTTTTTAGGGGACCTACCGGCTTCTTTTCAGTTGGTAAACCTTCTTGCTTTCTCCTTTGAAATCCTGAGTAATGTTTACATTTGTATGTGAAACAAGCCAATTCAAATATCCTTTTAAAGCTTCAGACCTTGCCCGAGAATCCCGGGATTTATCAATACTTCGATGCTGCAGGAACCATTATTTATGTTGGAAAAGCAAAGAATTTAAAGAAAAGAGTCAGTTCGTATTTTACCAAAAACCATGAATATGCCAAAACGGCTATTCTGGTCAAAAAGATCGTTGATATTCATTACATCGTTGTGGAAACGGAAATGGATGCGCTTCTTTTAGAGAATAATCTGATTAAGAAATATAAGCCGAAATACAACATTCAGCTGAAGGATGACAAAACCTATCCGTGGATTTGTATCAAGAAAGAACCTTTTCCACGGGTGTTTTCGACCCGGCAAATGGTGAAAGACGGATCGCGTTATTTTGGTCCGTACACCAGCGGAAGAGTGATGCATACGCTGCTTGATCTGTTCAGGGAACTTTATCCTTTACGAACTTGTGCACTTGATCTGGCGGCGAATAAAATCGAGAAATCGAACTATAAAGTTTGTCTTGAATACCACATCGGGAAGTGTAAAGGCCCGTGTGTGGGAAATCAAAGCGCTGAAGATTACAATGAAATGGTCTCGCAAATTGAGCACATTTTAAAAGGAAACAGCGGATCAGTCATTCAGCATTTAAAAACGAAAATGAAAGATCTGGCGGCTGAGTTTCGTTACGAGGAGGCACACGAGGTAAAGACCAGGCTGGAATTGATAGAACGCTACAAAGCGAAAGCAACGGTTGTTTCCCCAACCATTCATGAAGTAGATGTTTTTACCGTAGTGGAAGATCCGGATGCTTATTTCGTGAATTACCTGGTAGTGAATAATGGCGCAATTATTCATGGGATCACGGTAGAATTGAAGAAGACGATTGATGAAACCAAAGACGAAATTGTCACAACGATCTTACCGGAACTGAGAGAACGTTTTCAAAGCCTGTCAAGAGAAGTGCTGGTTGAAGAGCCGGTTGAATGGCAGATGCAGGGAATTGAATTTTTTGTTCCTCAACGTGGAGATAAAAAAGCATTGATTGATCTTTCTGTCCGTAACGCTAAATATTACCGTTTGGAGAAACTGAAACAGGAAAAGATCAAAGATCCGGAGCGGCACACAAACCGCATCCTGGAAACGATGATGAAAGATCTGCGGTTGAAAGAACTTCCCGTTCACATTGAGTGTTTCGATAACTCGAATATCCAGGGAACGAACCCGGTTTCAGCCTGTGTGGTTTTCAAAGATGCGAAACCAAGCAAGAAAGATTACCGTCATTTCAATGTGCAAACGGTAGAAGGACCTGACGATTTTGCCACCATGCGCGAAGCTGTTTTTCGCCGCTACAGAAGATTGCTGGAAGAAGAACAGCCGCTGCCGCAATTGATAATTATTGATGGCGGAAAAGGACAATTGGGTGCTGCGCTGGAGGCTTTGGAAAAACTGGAATTGCGTGGTAAAATTGCCATTATCGGCATAGCCAAGCGTTTGGAGGAATTGTTCTATCCCGGTGATAGTTTGCCATTGTATCTCGACAAAAGATCTGAAACCCTAAAAGTCATCCAGCATTTGCGTAATGAAGCACACCGTTTTGGAATAACGCACCACCGCAACAGAAGAAGTAAAGGTGCTTTAAGCAATGAGTTGGAGCAAATTCCGGGAATAGGGGAGAAAACGGTTCAGGATTTGATTAAGGCGTTCAAATCGGCGAAACGCGTGAAAGAACAGCCCGAGGAAGAGTTAGCGAAAATTGTTGGAAAAGCGAAGGCGAAGATTGTAATGAAATATTTTGCGGGAAAACAGGAGCGGGTTGATAGAAAAAAAGACTAAATCCTTGCACTTTTCAGATTATCTGTTAGTTTTACGTCAACTTAAACGCCTCACAATGAAATACTTCCTGACCATTTTCACATTACTGTTACTTATTAAAACAAACGCGCAAAGCATTATTGTTCGTGTGCATCCAGGTTTAGTTGACCTTACTGTTACGGAAGTTGGTGCGCCTGTAGAGATTCAATTACAGAGCGTTTTTAACGAAGATGGTCGTAGCGTTTTTCTGGAGTTTCTTTCTAAGAACCCTGATTTCCCGGATTTAGGTGAATTTACTGTTCGCCGTATTTTCACTAATTTCTCGTGGAGAGATTCATTAAGTGTTTCGCGTACCGGAGAAATCATAAATGTCCCTCCGTTTTGGGCAACTTTTGCTATTGACGATCTTAAAAGCAGCTTTTCTTTAAAACTGCTTAGTGCTTTACAGTTCGCAAATGAATGGGTTGATTATGCAGAATATTCAGCTGAAGTTGTCATGCAATCAGCTCCGGATGATGAATTTTATCCGCAGCAGTATAGTCTTGTTTACAACCCAACCATTCCCAACGCCAATATCCAGGTTGAAGATGCCTGGGAAATTGAAACCGGAAAGCCATTTGTAAAAATAGGGGTTGTTGATACTGGTATTGATACGATACACGAAGATGTGGATGTGCTTTTTGGTGGGGCATACAACAGACAGGCAAACACCGGTGGATGGGGTTCCGGAATAGATCTTCACGGAACAGCGGTTGCGAGTATTATTGGTGCAAAACGTGACAATGGAATCGGAATTGCGGGCATAGCGGGCGGAGATAGTACTGATGCTTCCGGGATTAGTTTGATTGATCTGAAATGGGATGCATATATGAACCATGCAGATTTGATTTTAGCAGCCACCGTTGATGGTTCACGTGGAGTTGGAACCTATTGGAATTATGGGGAGATCTTTAATTCGGACAATGAACCAATGCCTTATTTTGAAAATGCGCCGGGGTTTGGGGTGAATATTTTGAATCAGAGTAATATGATCAGGGCCTTAATTCCAACAGCAATTACTGAAGGCAAAGAAGTTCCAGTAGATTCTATCATTGTAGATGTTGGACAATGTGCACTTTGCCGTGAGACATTTTTGTTTTCATTTAAGAGCGGGGTAATTAACGTGGTTTCCCGGGGAAATGCCAATTTGGTTCAACCCGATCCGATAAGTGGATTGGTAGACTCTACCGCTGAAGCCGGATTTTATCCGCAGTCTTTTAGCGATGACTGGATTATTTCTGTAGGAGCCAGCGGATATGATGGCACAACGGTTCGCGTAGGGATCAATCAGGGTTATTGGGATAGTCTTCATGGGTTTGCCCCACTTTATGGAGGAAATATGGACTTGATAGCGCCTGGTTCAGACAGCATTGTGAAAGCGGCTATCTATATTAACGGAACAAGCAGTTACCGTTGGTTTAATGGGACCAGTGGAGCTGCTCCGCATGTTTCAGGTGTTGTGGGCTTGTTATTGAGTTACTATAACCGCCCCGATTGCTATTCCAACCAAAATTTAACCGTTGAAGATGTAGAATATATTTTGGAGAACAGCGCTACGGATGTGATGGATCCGGGTTACGACGTAAGATCTGCACACGGAAGACTCAATGCCTATGAGGCTCTAAAAATGATCGAATATCCGATTAAACAATTTGTGCATCCTACAACTATTGTAGATACTGCTTTGCTGGAAAGAGACACCATTGCCATGCACTACAAATATGCCTTCACCGATGCTGGCTGGGGACCTATTTCACGAAATTTTTTACCCAGAAACAATACCTATTACCGAGTAGAACGTTTGAAGTACCAGGCAACTTATGATTTTTCCAGTTACCTTACCCCTTCAACTACCATAAATGCCGTACTTCCCCTATTAAGT
>CBFGMW010000082.1:0-8575 GCA_965649925.1 uncultured Fluviicola sp. | reverse complement strand
TTTGGTTTATCAAAAATGCCATTCTGTTAAAAAATGATGTATTTTCGCTGAAATGGATAGCACGCAAACTAAAATATTAATTACTGGCGGAGCCGGGTTTGTTCCTTCTTCGCTGGCTGATAAACTACTTGAAAACCCGAACAACTTTGTGGTTTTGGTTGATAATTTTCTAACCGGAAAAAAAGAAAACATTCCGCATCATCCGAATTGTAAATTCATTCATGGTGACGTAAATAAAATTGATGATATTACTCCGATCTTTAATCTGTATGATTTTGATTACGTATTTCATTATGCAGCAGTTGTAGGTGTAAAACGCACGCTCGACAATCCGATTATGGTGCTGGACGATATTTTCGGGATCAAGAATATCCTGGATCTGTCAAAACGAATTGGAGTAAAAAGAGTGTTCTATTCATCCTCCTCTGAAGTTTACGGCGAGCCTGTTCATCTGCCTCAGCATGAAACAATCACACCTCTAAACTCGCGTTTGCCATACGCAGTTGTGAAAAACGTTGGAGAATCTTATTTCAGATCTTATCAGCAGGAATATGGCTTGGATTATACTATTTTCCGATTTTTCAACACCTACGGACCAAAACAAAGTACAGATTTTGTGATGTCGCGGTTCCTACGTTTGGCTTTAGCAAATGAAGACATTACCATTTATGGCGATGGTTCTCAGACCCGTACATTCTGCTACATCGACGATAATCTGGAAGCTTGTATAAACGCAATGAACAGTGAAAAAATGCTGAATGATGTTACCAATATCGGAAACGGGAACATTGTAACCATCTTAGAACTTGCTCAAACTATTATCAAATTAACTAATTCCAATTCCAAAATTGTTCATTTACCGGCTTTGGAAGATGGCGATATGACTAGAAGGCAACCGGATGTATCTAAAATGATCGAGCTTTTAGGAAGACCATTTACCGATTTGGAAACCGGAATTCAAAAAGTACTGGACGCAATTCAATAAATCAATGGCGAAGCTGCATATCATTGCTCCTTACCCAAAAGGAGAAGCACCTTCACAACGATTTCGTTTTGAGCAATACCTCGATTATCTTGGAGAAAACGGAGTAGAAATCCGTTACCATTCGTTTCATACTCAGCGAAGCTGGAAACGCTTATATCGTCCGGGATCATTCTTAATCAAAGGATTCGAATTACTATTCAATTTCTTTCGCAGATGGGTGTTATTGTTTCAGCTCATTCCGGCGAAACACATTCTCATTCACCGGGAAATGGCACATATCGGTCCGCCGGTTTTTGAGTGGATCCTGGCAAAAGTTCTCCGGAAGAAATATACTTTGGATTTCGATGATGCCATCTGGATTCCGAATTTCAGCTCGGCAAATGCGCGTTTTCAAAGACTCAAAGCATATTGGAAAGTAAAATATGTTATTCGCTGGTCGGAAAGTGTAACTGCCGGCAACCGGTTTTTAGCTGACTACGCCAAACAATTCAGCCAAAACGTGCGCGTTGTCCCAACTACAATTGACACCGCGCAACAGCACAATATTCTCGTCGATCATTCTATACAGCCAATTGTTATTGGTTGGACCGGAACGCATTCAACCATGCGGTACTTAGACTTTATTGTTCCGATTCTGCAAAAGCTCGAAACTGAGTTCGACTTTGAGTTCCTCGTTATTTCAAACCAAAAACCCACTTACGATCTTAAATCTCTGAGATACCAGGATTGGGAACTGGAAACGGAAATTCCCGATTTAGCACAAATTCAGATTGGAATCATGCCTTTAATTTCGGACCCATGGTCGGAAGGAAAATGCGGTTTTAAAGCGCTGCAGTATATGTCGCTTGGAATGGCGAGTATCGTCTCACCGGTTGGAGTAAACACAACCATTATTCAGAATGGCGAAAACGGATTCATTGCAAATTCTCCTGAAGAATGGGAAAATGCTTTACGAAAATTACTTACCGATCAGGAACTCAGAGAACGAATTGGTAAAGCAGCCCGGAAAACGATTGAAGAAAAGTGGAGTGTTGAAGCATGGAAAGAGCAATACTTACTCTTAATTCAAAAATCAAAAATCAGTCAGAAACGTGAAAATGATTCTACATCTCCCCCTTTGGTTGGGGACTAAGGGGGAAAACATTAGCTACGTAAAACAAAAAAGTGTAAAGCTGAATTCTTCAGCCGTACACTTCTTATATTTTCTTTTAGCTTTTGGCTCATTTAACTTCCGCATCCAACACACTCAATGTAGCTGTCCATCGGACGCACACCTTCGATCTGCATTTTCAGGTTGTGAATTTTATCTTTAATGTCCATATCTGCGAACATATCGCCAGTTAATTGTGCTTCTAATGCCGTAATTTCTTCTTGTAAAGTCGTTGTATTTTCCATTGTTCGAATTGTTAAAAATGAACATCTAATTTAGATTTTTATTCGAGGGTGTTTTCGATTTTTTACGAAAGGTTATAAACAATCAAATGTGTGACTTCGGCTCCGATCAGTTAATCATAGACTAACTTGTTCGCCGGAAGATTTATTCCTTACCGCAAAAGAATGGTGACTGGAATTAGAACATTCTGCTAATTTCTCAAGATCTATAATATTCGAAGCAATTAGTGCTTCCTTCTTTCTTGTTGTCCATCCTTGTATCTGCTTTTCTCTGTAGAAAGCCAAATCAATACGACTAAATTTTTCGACATAAACCAATTCCACTGGTCCATATTTTTTTGTATGCTTTGCTCCCAGACCTTGTTGATGCTCGGAAAGCCTTTTTAGTATGTCTTTTGTGCTCCCGGTATAATAACTGCCATCTGAGCATCTTAAAATATACATATAGCCAATCATAATTATTTGTTTCTCATTTAAGATACGAAAAAAGATAATTTATAAGGTGACTGAGCGGAGCCGAAGTCACCGATATTCTGTATTTTCGTTACTATGTGCGGAATAACCGGATTTATTGATTTTAACGGAAAAAGTTCTTCGGAGATTCTCGATAGAATGACTGATTCTTTGGAGCATCGCGGCCCCGACGGCAGAGGAACATTCTTCAAAGAAGAAAATGATTTTCAATTAGGATTCGGGCATCGCCGGTTATCTATTATTGAATTGACAGAACTAGGGAAACAACCCATGCTCTGGGGCGATTGGGTCATTGTTTTCAATGGCGAAATCTACAACTTCAAGGAAGTGAAAACGAAACTCGCCGCTTTAGGCCATACTTTTCAGGCCGAATCAGACACCGAAATGATCTTGCATGCTTACCACCAATGGAAGGAGAAATGTCTCGATCTGTTCATTGGAATGTTCTCCATTGTAATTTACAATCAGAAAACGAAAGAACTCTTCATTGCCCGCGACAGAGCCGGAATAAAACCTTTGTTCATTTATCAGAAAGACGGTTTGTTTTTGTTCGCATCAGAACTAAAAGCGTTTCACGAACACCCGAACTTCGACAAAAAGCTGAATATTCAGGCAGTTCACGCATTTCTTCAGTATGGAAGCGTGCCAACACCCCACTGTATTTTCGAAGATTGCTTTAAGCTGAAGCCAGGACATTACATTTCAACTTCCGCAGAAACGAATAAGTTCAAACTTGAACCAATTCAATACTGGAATGTTTACGACGGGTACAACAAGCCTAAACTCGACATCTCCATTGACGAAGCGAAATCGGAAACAGAAAAAATCCTTAAATCAGCTTGTGAATACCGAATGGTTGCTGATGTTCCGGTTGGAGTTTTTCTGAGCGGCGGTTACGACAGTACTGCAGTTACAGCACTCCTGCAGCAAAACAGAACAGAAAAATTAAAAACATATACCATTTCAGTTCCGGATATTGGATTGAACGAAGCTCCGTTTGCAAAACGAACAGCAGAAATTTTGGGAACCGATCACACAGAAACAGAGTGTTCGGCAAGGGAAGCAATTGATTTAATTGCAGAGCTTCCATTTTACTACGACGAACCGTTTGCCGACTCAAGCGCCATTCCAACGACACTTGTCTCCAAAGTAGCGAAGCAAGACGTTACAGTAGCTCTGAGCGCTGATGCGGGTGACGAAGTTTTTGCCGGCTACAACCGTTATGAAATGCTGCTGCGATATGGATTAAAAATGAAACAAATGCCTGCATTTATCCGAAAATCATTGGCTGGCATGATGGATATGGTTCCGGCGCAGGCTATTCCTGTTTTAAAAAACAAATACAATTTTGCACAGCGCTATGAGAAAACAAAATCAATTTTGCGCGATAACAGTTCAAGGAACATCATGCTAAGCCTGAGTCAGTTGTTCACCAGTGATCAGATAAGGGCGCTTTGTTTACACGATTACCAGTCACTTCCAACATATTTTGATAGCCAGGAATTGAAGAATCCAACTCCCCTTTCATTTGCAATGGCAATGGACTATCAGACCTATTTGCTCGATGATATTCTGCAAAAAGTTGACCGGGCATCCATGTCTGTTGGACTCGAAAGCAGGGAACCTTTTTTAGATCATCGCGTTATTGAATGGGCTTCGCAACTTCCCGACGATTACAAATTCAGAAATGGCGAAAAGAAATGGATCCTGAAAGAAATTGTGCATCAATACATTCCGAAAGCAGAAATGGACAGACCTAAAATGGGATTTGCCATTCCCATTGAATCGTGGTTAAAAAACGAATTACGTGATCAGGTAGAGCATTATCTCTCACCCGAAAAAATTGGGGCAACCGGCCTGTTTTCTCCTTACCGCGTAGAACATTTGAAATGCGCTTTTTTAAACGGGCGAAAGGAATACGGCGTGAAAATATGGTACCTTTTATCGTTCATGATGTGGTACGAGAGATGGATGGAAAATCAGACAAGATAATGGCGGTTCTTCGGATAAATATAAAACCGGAATCCGAATGTGAATTCTTGAATTTCTCAGTGAGAATGATCATTTCCATTTGTTTTCTGTTAATGAACAGTCAATTATGGTCTCAGGAAAAACCGGAAAAATTTGTCATTCGAACTTACGGATTTCCTCCAATACGAACTGCTTATGACGAAATAGTAGACTCTATACACTTAGTATGGAACATTGATTACAGATTTGTTGCCGGCTGCATCGTAACTGATGAGTTCACCGACAGCATTTCACAATTAAATAATCTAACCTATCAACGACTGGATAATTTCTACGGAAAAGATTGGAGAGAACGATTGATTAAGGAAATAGATTCAAGCTACAACCTTCTTTTGATCAAAAATGAAAACACTTATGAAACTATTGCAAACTGTAGCAATGAGAATTATTATTTTCAGGTCAGACGAAATTTAAGCAGTAAACAAACTAAAATTGAGATTGTTGATCATCAAGCCAAAAACAAAAGGAAAAATAGCCTTACAATTACCGGTCTTCAAAACAAAGATCCTCATGTCGTTTATCGGGGTTACGTGAATAAACTGGAATTGGAATTTAATTCGTCTGAAGACACTTTATATTTAAGCCTGAGAACTACCGATCCGATTCTTATTAAAGACAGTTGTTTAGATGAAAACAAGCTCCATTTCACTTACTTTGCTACATCACTTAAGGACACATTATTCATTGAAACTTCCAGCGGTGAGAATATTCAATTCATTTTTAATGCTCAAAATTTACATCCTCCTGTATTAACGTTGAACGATCAGAGATTAGACAGTAGTTTTTACAGAAAACAACTAAAAAAACTGAATCAACTCGGCTCCAAATTTCAGGACGACGCTCTTCTTGATGGAACGTTCAAAGTTGAAAGCTGGGAAGTTATTGTCGCCGGTCTTCCTAACACATTTAAAGGTTCCGGAAACATTATTCCAGCGGAAGTAAGCAAAGAACTAAAGAAATTACCCCTTGGAACAACAATCACACTGCAAACAACTGTCAAAGGACCTGACTCTGTTCTGCGAAAGAAATCAGCCACATTTAAACTCATATAAATCGAGATTTTTCGATAACCAAATTAAAAACAAAATCATGGTAACAGCAACTTTAGAGACCAAAGCAACTGCAAAACAAATTTGGGAAGCACTTACGGTGAAAGAAAACATGAAGAAATGGTATTTCGATATTCCCGATTTCACAACGGAGATTGGAGCTAAATTCGAGTTTTATGAATCGGAGGCAAAGGAATACTTACATCGCTGTGAAGTAATGCAATGTATTAAGGAAGAATTATTCCAGCATACATGGACACACCCGAACGAATCCAAAGGTTCATCAGTTGTAACCTGGAAAATAGAAGAGCGAAATGAACACCGCGCTGTAACCCTGACGCATTCAGGCCTGGAATCTTTTGTTGATGGCGGAGATAAATTCAAACCTGAGAATTACCAAATGGGCTGGGATGCAATCGTAAAAAACAATCTCCGGAATTTTTTGGTTGGAACGGAACGATTGGTTTTTGATATAGAAATCAAAGCTGCTCCCGAAAAAGTTTGGGAAAGTTTGTGGAAGGATGAAAATTACCGAATCTGGACAACCCCATTTTGCGAAGGTTCGTTCTACAAAGGTGAAATGAAACAGGGATCAAGAATCCATTTTCTGGCCCCTGACGGCAGTGGAATGTACAGCAACACCATTTTCTATGCCGAGAATAAAACCGCTATATTCTCACACATAGGTGAATTACAGAATTTCCAGGAAATGCCAATAGACGAAGCTGCAAAATTATGGACGGGCTGCTTCGAAATTTACAAATTGAGCGAACTCCCGGGCGGGATCACCAAACTGACCGTAGAAACAGATTGCACCAAAGATCATATTGAATTTATGAGGGAGAAATTCCCGCTGGGATTAGAAACAGTGAAACAGTTAAGCGAAAAATAATAACAGAGTTATGGCAAGTGTAAATGTATATCTAAACTTTAACGGGAATTGCGAAGAAGCATTTCTGTTTTATCAAAAAAACTTTGGCGGTGAATTCCCGTATATCGGAAGATTCAAAGACATGCCGCAGAAAGAAGGTGAATCTATGCCTGCTGAAATGGGCGAGAAAATCATGCATGTTTCATTAATGATCAGTAAGGAAACTGCCATTATGGGAAGCGATGTCGGTGGAGAATGGGCTTCAAGCTTCAAACCGGGAAACAATTTTTCAATTTCAATTAACGCAGAATCCAAGGAAGAAGCAGATCGCTTGTTCAACGGGCTGTCTGAAGACGGAACAATCACAATGCCTTTAGCCAGCACATTCTGGGGAGATTATTTCGGAATGTTCATCGATAAATTCGGGATTTCCTGGATGATGAGTTGGGATGAACGAAAAGACAACTAATTTAATTGTGACGCAAAAGTAGAGACAGGTCGCAACCTGTCTCTACTTGTTATTTTGAATCAACATTGAACCTGTGACCAAAACAATTTGAACCGCTAACCAAAATCATTTCCTTATCTTACCTGCAGCTTTGCAGTATAAAATCGAAATGATGAAAAAAGTAATATTGATCACAGGCGCTTCTTCCGGAATGGGGAAAGTATTCGCCCAACAACTTACAAAAGAAGGGCATATCGTTTATGGAGCTGCACGTAGAGTTGAACTTTTAAACGATCTGAATAAAGAACGAATTAAAACAATTCAACTCGATGTTACGAACGATGATTCAATGCAGCAATGTGTTCAGCAGATCATTAAAGCCGAAGGAAGAATCGATGTTTTAGTCAACAATGCCGGTTACGGTTCATACGGAACCATTGAAGACGTTTCAATGGAAGAAGCAAAACGACAATTCGAAGTGAATGTTTTCGGATTAGCACGAATGACTCAACTGGTTCTGCCGCACATGCGCAAACAGAGAAGTGGAAAAATCATCAACATTTCATCGATAGGAGGAAAAATAGCAACTCCGTTCGGAGCTTGGTATCACGCCAGTAAATTTGCCGTTGAAGGAATGAGTGATAGTCTGAGAATAGAAGTAAAGCCTTTCGGAATCGATGTTGTGGTTATTGAACCGGGAGGTGTAAAATCAGAATGGGCTGATGTTGCTTACCAAAATCTCACCAAAACAACCGAAAACACCGAATACCGTGAAATGGCAGATAAATTCAAAGCTGCATTTTCAAAAACCATTTCAAAAAATGCGGAGCCTGAGGTTATTGCCCGTTTAGTTTCAAAAGCAATCAATTCATCCCGACCAAAAACGCGGTATGTTGGAGGTTACATGGCTAAACCTGCTTTGTTTTTCAGAAAATGGTCATCCGATAGAATGATGGACCGCATTTTACTAAGTCAACTTCCCAAGTAAGCCGAAATGGAAGATATTCTGCAGCAGAACTTATTGTTTTCGTGTGTTTACAATCAGAAATACGGAACAGAACAGCTTGTGACACATCATGCGCTTACCGTTTTGATCTCCGGACAAATGGAAATTGTAACCACTGAGGGAATTCAGATCATAAACGAAGGAACGATGGGGATTTTGAGACGAAACACGCTCCTGAAAACGAAGAAGCACCCACCTATTGACGGCAGGCCTTTCAAGTCGTTCACACTTTTTATTACGGAAGAACAACTACGTGATTATGCTCTGCAGAATAACATTCCTCCCCAACAACGTTTCAAGGGAAATTCGCTCTATGAAA
>CBFGMW010000081.1:0-8636 GCA_965649925.1 uncultured Fluviicola sp. | reverse complement strand
TGTCGAGCGCAATTTGTTTTGCTCCCTGATGGAACAAACGGTAAAACATACGGTTCTTCGGTTTAAACAAATTCAGTTTTGAAAGTTTCTCTGCCAACTTCTCCCATTCATTCATCGGATAAAGTGACAAACAGTCTTCAAAACCTTTGTTCAACATGAATTGTTCCTGAGCTTCGGGAGAAAGTTGTTTGCGCAAGCCAGCCGGGAAGAGGAATCTTCCTTTTCCGTCCAGTTTTACTTCAAATTCTCCTACAAGTCCAGCCATAGCTTAATAATGGGTAAAATTAGGGAGAATAACCCACTTTTTACCACCTAGTTACACTTTGTTGAAAACTTATAACGCAAGTATTGCTATAAAGGTTTCAATCAATTATACAAAAGTACTGATTTCATTGAAAATACTGCCACAATCGATCCAGTGGTAAAAAGTGGTAAGTTTCATCAAATTGTGGAAAAATAGTGGATTTTGAATATAAAACCGAGTAAAAAGACCGGCGGCGATTTTCCGGAAAAGCAGGGGACGGATTAGTCAAAAAAATAAACTTTTTTTCATTCAGAAAACTTGACCGTAAATCCTTTACGTACTTGAGGCCGTATCTTTGTTTCATCAATAAGGGAAAGGTCTTCCGAAGATGCCGGCAGGAAGAACCCCAACCTTTTGACAACTTTAAAAGCACAAAAAAACAGTCGAGAATTTTCAGCAAAAAAAAAACACTTTCATTAATCAACAAAAAGCAATCACAGATGTCACTAAGCAATACAGTCACCAATTCGCAAAGCACTGCCCCAACCTTCCACCTTGGTCTAACAATGGCAGGAGCAGTCTCAGCAGGATGTTATTCGGCGGGAGTAATGGACTATCTGCTGGAAATTCTCGACTTGTGGGAGAAAGCAAAATCGGGTAAAACCACATTCGATCCCGCGTTGATTCCTACGCACAGAGTTGTTATTGACGCGATGGGCGGAGCATCGGCCGGAGGAATGACCACTATGATGAGCGGCTTGTACATGCTTAGTAACAAGATCAATCCGGTGACAGAACCTTTAAGAAATCCGTATGGGCGTATGAACATTTTATACGATTCCTGGGTTCATTTGGACGACAATGAGGATTCATCTTTGTTAACCTTTGAGAAGCTATGGGATACAGCCGACATCAATGGAAAAAGCGAAATGGTACAATCGTTTCTAAACTCTGATTCAATTGATCGAATTGCCCACCGTGCTTTTGACTACTACCGGGAAGGAACATTGGAACAGCACGTAAGAAAATTGCCATCGTATGTTTCAGAAAATTTAGAAATACTCTTGTCACACACCGTATTAAGAGGAATTCCGCTGGAGGTGGATTTTTCAACCTTTACCACCAGTGAACACCGTGACCGGCCTACCCACACCTCGTACGAACATGCACTGATCACGCACTACAAGTTGAACGGAGGAAAACCAACGGACCAGCAAAAATACTTTTGGTTTAATCCGTACAACATCGAGGAAATTGCAAAAATGAAGCTGGCCACTATTGCAACAGGAGCATATCCTTTAGGTTTAAAATTCAGAAAATTTCCACTCGGGTATTTTAGTAATGAATACATACAGAATGCCCTCAAAAGAAGCATCTTTTCTGACTTCGGAACTGAGGATTCTGATCCTGAAAAACGATTGGTATTCACGAATCTCCCAAAAAGCTACGAAACAATTACCGTTGACGGCGGAGCGGTAAATAACGAGCCTTACGGAGAAGTACTGAGTATTGTAAGAAAACGGGCGAATAATGAAGATTACAATTATGGATTGGTAATGATCGACCCATTTCCTGACACTGTAACACCTAACCAACCCTATTCACCTGAGAATGATCTTCCCGAACTAGTTCCCTCTTTATTCGGGATCCTGAGAAATCAGTCGAAAATCAAAAGAAAGGAAATGATCGACCACCTTTCTCACCAGTACGTTAAGGGACAAATCTACCCGAAACGTCATTATTACGATGAACGGGGAAATCGCACCGGTGACGAACGCTTTCCAATTGCAAGTGGTTCGTTTGAAGCATTCGGCGGTTTCCTCGACATCAACTTCCGAACACACGATTTCTTTTTGGGAAGGAATAATGCACGAAATTTCTTTCGGTTCTTTTTCAGTCTTCCTTATGATGCACAAAATCCTCACCCTATTCACAAAAACTGGACAACTGAAATGATTTCCGTATTCGGATTCCGGAACAGTAAAGACGATCACATTTATCTACCTATTGTTCCTGATTTGAACTTACTAAAAGCTCATCAACTGGACAAAGAACTGACCAAATCTAACCGTGCGTTTATTGCAAACAATGCATTTAGTTTGTCGGCGGTTGACAAAAGAGTCTACAGTATTTCAGACCGCCCGAAATACAATCCGCAAATACTTTTTTCACTGGAAACGACCATTGAAAAAAGATTCAGATGCATTCTGGACGCTCTTTCACAACAAATCATTCAACCTGATTCAACTGCAACTGAGAAAAAAGATTCTACCATTTCCGACAAATGGATTAAAGCTCGTTATGCATCGGGTTTGTTGCAGCGTTTCAAAAAATGGTTATTTCGATTTTTCCTCCGGGCAGTTTTTTCCGGAAGTAAGCGAACCATTACGCAAACCCTGACTGTTAAATTCATTCAGGCGATTTTGAAAGATCTGGACGAAAAAAAATTACTGAAAGACATTCAATAGTTAAGAAAACGCATTCCAAAAACCAGATCTTTTACTTTTTTACATACCTTTCGAATCAATTTTAATTAATCAAATTTGCCATGAAGTCATTCGTCTTCTTACTATTCCTTAGCTGTTCTTTCTCCGGCTTTTCCCAAACAAAAGATCTCACTGGAACTGTTTGGTTTTTTGAATCTTCACATCCGGAAATTGAATCGAGCTACGTTGAATTTCATTCTAACGGGACATTTTCAGATTCCGGAGTAACACCTGATAGTGAAGGAGAAGAGGCTTATACCTGGTCACAAAAAGGAAAAAAGGTTACGCTGAGATACAACAACAGTTATTCGGTACACAAAGGGAAAATTACCGGCAATGTGATTAAGGGAAAAACCACCAATAAGGCTGGCGAAAAATGGACCTGGACGGCAACACAGACTGTAGATGAAGGAAAGTAATTGCTCTGTTATAAATAATTTTTTATCTTCATTTACTGAACTTAAATTATGAAATCGCTTTTTTTAATATTATTCCTTTATCTACCACTTTCAGGCGCGGCTCAAACGAAAGATTTGACAGGAACCAAGTGGCATGTAATCTCAGAAGGAATCGATATTAAGCCCAAATACATTACATTTCATCCGGACGGGGTTTTTGAAGACACGTATGTAGCCATAGATCCAGGAGAAAACTATACCTGGTCACAAAAAGGGAAGAAAGTAGTTTTAAGATATAACGATAATTACTCTGTACATCGGGGAGTTATTAAAGGCAACGTGATAACAGGAAAAACCAAGAATAAAGCAGGTAAAAAATGGACCTGGACAGCAACATTAATAAATTAAGATTATGAAAACACTTTTTGCATTACTATTTGTTATCACTGCTTATACGGCAAGTGCTCAGAAGGGAGTTATCCAACTGGAAGGGACAACGTGGTTCAAGGACCTGGAAGGAGTTGAAGATCTTCAGGACCAAAATATTACATTTTTATTGGATGGAAAGATTTTGGAAGAATTAGATCCGGATTCTCCCGGATTAAATCATCACTGGGAACAGCACGGCAAAAAAGTGACCATTTCTTACAATGACAATTACGCTATTTACAAAGGCAAAATCAAAGGAAATACCATTGTTGGAAAAGCAAAAAACGTAGTTGGAAAAACATGGACATTCAAACTCACATTGGTTTCGGGTGACGGAACGGGAGCGTAATTTTGTTACAGGAACGAATTCCAATGTAAAGGCAAATCAGCTTTTGCTTCTACCAGTTCATTTGTGATCGGATGTTCAAACTGCAATTGGCATGCATGCAAAAAAAGTTCATGAATGTTGAGCGTTTCCTGGAAATAATGGTTGTGATGCCTGTTCCCGTATTTCGGATCGTTGATAATAGGATGAGCAATTTTATTCGCATGAATCCGCAATTGATGATACCTGCCGGTTCTCGGTTTAAATTCAACTAAACTATAACGCTGTGCTGGATATGGCGCAATCTCATAATTGCGCTCAAATGTTTTGAGACAACGATATTCCGTTAATGCCTCCTTGTAATTTCCGCGTTCGTTCTTCACCGGCGAATCAATAATTCCATTTTCAGGGAGATGTCCGCGTACCAATGCTAAGTAAGTTTTTTGAATCTTATTCTCCTCGAACAAATTCTGAAAAACAGAAACACCTTCTTTCGTTTTGGAAAAAAGGATCAATCCGGAAGTTTTTCGATCTAAACGATGAACAGGAACGGGCGATTCAAATCCTTGCCGCTTCAGTAATTCAACCAGTGAATCTTCTTCAATATTTCGCGCATAATAGGAATGGTGAACCAATAAATTAGATGGTTTGCTGACTATAAAGCACCATTGATCTTCGTATACAATCTGTAATTCCAAAATTCGCTTTCGTAAGAGCAACAAAAGTACAATTAAAGGGCTCCGTTCGAAATGTTTGAGAAAAAAGGGAAACGATTGCTCGTCTCCCTTTAATACCAACAAGGTTTATTCAATAATTCATTGTATTCAAAAATGGGAAGTTCAATTACTCCTTCACAAATTTGATTTGAGTAATTTCATCGTTTGCAGATAAAATGCGCACCAGGTAAATTCCTGAACTCAGCACTGAAACATCTATCACAGAATTACTTTGTAATTGCTGAGATGAGAGCACTTTACCATTCATGTCCATTACTTCTACCTGCATTACCTCGTCCGGATTTGATGAGCTTACAGCCAACTTGTCCTTTGTTGGATTCGGATAAACAGAATAGCTCGGAGTGTTCATTTGCTCACTGCTAACTCCAGCCGAAGTTCTGGCAACATTTAAAGTATAACACGTTGTACTGTTTGCTCCGTTGTAACCATACACACGCACCGTGTAAGTTCCAACCGCCAGATTTGAAATGGATACGTTCTCAGTTGCCGTATATCCGGCTCCTGATCCGATCTGAGTTCCTGCACTATTGTAAATAACCATATCATAATCTACTCCACCTGGTCCCGCAAGCGCAAACAAATGCGTTCCTGCCGACGTTGTTGTAACCTTATAATAATCCTGGTCTGTGCTCGAAGAAATTGCTGCTGAAACTGTTGTTGCAAGCGGAATTGTTGCAGCCGCAGCTGTCGAGTTATTTGGCTCATAAGCCGTTGAACAATTCGCAACCGCCGTTGCAGTAGCAGTGAATGTATAACAAGTCGCACTGGTAGCATTGTTATATCCAAAAACTTTGGCGTAATACGTTCCAGCTGACTGACCGTTCAGTGTTACCGTTTCTGTTGCAGTACTTCCGGCTCCTGAGCCAATCTGCGTTCCCGCACTGTTGTAAATCACCAAATCGAAATCAACACCAGACGGACCAGCCAAACTAAACACATTGTTTGATGTTGCCGAAGTTGTGATCTTGAAATAATCTAAGTCTCCCGAAGTCGCAATTGCCGCAGAAACTGCAGTTCCACTCGTCAAAGTTGCAGCCGCAGCCTGGGTTTCATTTGGCTCATACGCTGTAGCACAAGTTCCGCCACCTCCGCCGGTACCCGATTCACAGGTAAGCGTAATACAGCTATTGACTCTTGAACGGATCAGATTTCCCGGTTGAGGGCCAAATCCAAGGTTAAAATTCATTCCTACACTGTTTAGATGACAATAGCTCATAATTGTTCCACCATTTGAAGGAATTGGCCCATTACAGCCTTCGCTATATCCGGCAGCAGGTCCACAACCATCGATTGCTCCACCCGTCCAGCTGCAGGCATGAGTATGAGGAGAACCCAGGTTATGACCAATTTCGTGAGCAGTAACGTTTACAGCCCAGCTATACGTTGGAACAGTGCTGACAGTTCCTCCTACGGCTCCACAAAATCCGTGTTTGTAGTACTCATTACTTCCGCATAACTGATCTAACCAGGCAACACCGCCGCCACCTGTATTCGAAAATAAGGTTGCGATATTTGCACCAAAGTTTGAACGATTCGCTGAAAATGTATTCAAATCATCGTTATAAGAATCGGCTGTTGTCCAAACGTACAACTGATTCAGCTTTGATCCGATCTGCTCATTTTCATAAAGCAATTTGAAGTTATTGAAGATGTTTGTAATGTGATTTGTAACAGCCTGTGTACTTCCTTTGGCTGTATACAAATTGTAGCGTGTTTCCCAAAAATAGGTAACGCATTTATAGGTAGCTTTTTCCATCTGTTCTAAATCTTCTTTTTGAGAAGAAAGCCGCTCAACTGCTTCGCGATATTGCTCCAATTCTTCCGAACCGCAGGAATAAACGGGTTGATTCTTTAAATCATCATCTGAATAAACCACGTGAACACCGTTCTGATTTTCCGGCAAACGCATATAACCCGCCTCAATGGTCGCATCCTCTGTTGAATTTCTGTTGATCAAAACAAAAAACTCGTTTCTAAAGAAACTGATTCCCACAACGGCATCTTCGCCACGCACAGTTCCCTGGTAGTACAAACCAAAGTCAACTCCCTTTTCCATTCCGGGAGTACTGGTTTCTAACTTAAACTCATCCGTAAACAGATTCACCTGGATTAAATCGAGGGTCAGAATCTGATCTTCATAAGGCAGTTGTACGGAAAGTGCTTCAGGCTTTACCGCGAACAAACTTGAAATAGAAGAACTATTCGAATAATCGACAAATCCGGATTTTTTCAGGGCCAGATCTGCTATTGACAGGATCTCGGGAGAAATGGATTTTGAACGGGCATCGGAAAAATCAAAGGAGTAAACCTCATCCATTCCTGCGAATGCTTTATTGACTCGCTGCTGATTAATTCGTTCGTAAGATTTTGTATCTGCGTACGTTCCTTTCGGCACAGACACCTTTTTAAATTCCTGAGCATAAACGCTCATGCAGCTTCCAAGACACACCAAGGTCGCCACCGAAAATTTCAGTGTTTTCATAAATAGCTTTATTTTTTTTGTTGGTACGCCAATATTATGACTTATTGTTTAAAATAAAACAATAATGAATGTTAAAATTCCATATTTTAACATATTGAATCAAAAACACACGGATTACACCTAAATAATTCGTTTCCTGTAAGTCAGACAGATAAAGGCTAGAAACCAACTAACTTGTTAAATTATAAACATCAGCAAACTGTCGTTTTTTTTTATTTGAGCTTTGGAATAAAATCTATTGACAGGCTTTTACGAATGCTATTGCGTATCTTTGAGGCAAAATTCACAACATGATTATCAAAGAAGCAAAATTCGTAATTAGTAATACCGACATTAATGAATGTCCTACTGACGGCAAGCCGGAATTCGCTTTTATTGGCCGATCGAACGTTGGAAAGTCCTCTCTGATCAATATGTTGGTGGATAAAAAAGATTTAGCCAAAACATCCGGAAGACCCGGGAAAACACAGTTAATAAACCATTTTATTATAAACAAAGAATGGTACCTGGTTGATTTACCAGGTTATGGTTATGCCAAAGCATCTAAAAGCAGCCGTTCTCAATGGGAGCGCTTCATTGCAGATTATTTAACCAAAAGGAAGACACTGATCAATATTTTCGTGTTACTTGATTCCAGATTAGAACCACAAAAAATTGACATTGAATTTATGGGTTGGTGCGCAGAAGAGGGACTTCCGTTTTCTATGGTGTTCACAAAAACCGACAAGCTGTCGACTTCCGGATTACAGAAAAATTTAGCTGCTTACAAGAAAGCTATGATGGAGTATTGGGACGAATTACCTCCAATCTTCACTACATCAGCAGAGACCAAATTCGGTCAGGAAAAGTTGCTTGGGTACATTGACGAAATCATGGAAGATCTTAAGACCGCAGATATAGACTAATCCATTCTTCCGGCGATTGTTTCCCGGATTGTGTCTGCTAAAGGCGTAAATTCAAAACCAGGGTATTTCTGAAGTAATTTTTCCGTTGAAAAACGTGATGTTCCCATTGCACTGCGAATTGAATCTTTAGTAAGTGTGGCATCGGTTCCGGTAAAGAAACTTTTCATACCCGAAGCAATCCACGCGAGATATGTAAGAAAAGGTGTTGCTTTTTTGCCCGGAGCTTGCCGTTTCATATAGAAAGCCATCAGATCAAACAATTCTTTGAATGACACATTGTGACCGGTAACCAAATAACGTTCATTTACTGCATTTTCATTTTGCAGGTTCAGAATCACCTTTGAAACGTCACGAACATCTACAAATGCGTTTCCTCCGACAGAATAGTAATTGAAACCGTTGGCAATAGTTCTGAAAATAGTTAGTGATGATTCGTTCCATGATCCCGGACCAAACATTACACTCGGATTAACGATTACAGCATTCAGACCTTCTTCAATTCCTCTCCAGACTTCTTTTTCGGCACTAAACTTTGTATAAGAATAGGTGCTTGCAATTTCGTTGGCGTTCCAGTGATTTGTTTCACGTTTCAATCCGTCTGGCTTTTGACCATCGGTTCCTACTGCAGCT
>CBFGMW010000080.1:0-8672 GCA_965649925.1 uncultured Fluviicola sp. | reverse complement strand
ATTCTATCCAGATTTATAACGGCGGTGTTCCTGCTAACTATGGTGATGTTACCGGCGGAGTAATTTCTGTTTCAACTGGAAATACAAGTAAGGCTTACGCTGCTCCGAGTGCAGTATATTCGCGCAGTTCACGAAGAACTGAAATAGATGAAGATGATTCCAAAGTGAGTTTTGATCGTTTTGCGCCAATTTATGAAAATCAGTTTTTGGCTACACGACAAAATACACATTCTACTTTCGGATTAGACGTTGACAGAGCAAGCTGGATGTACTGTAACCGCATTCTAAAAGAAGGTGGAGCGATTTCTCGTGATGCGGTAAAAGTGGAGGAGTTTATCAATTCGTTTCCGTCAACGAAGATCAAAGTAAAAGAAGCGGAAATTCTGCACGTAGAAATACAACGGTTGAACTGCCCGTGGAATCCGGAGCATGAATTGGTTGCCGTTCATCTGAAAGCGGATGACATGAAAAAAGAAGTGTCTCGGATGCATCACCAGTTTGTGTTTTTATTGGATGTTTCGGGATCTATGCAGGGTGCTGACAGATTGGAGCTGGTAAAAGAAGGAATGAAAAAACTGGTTGCTTCGCTTGACGAGCGCGATAGAGTTGCCATTGTAACTTATGCGGGATATGAAAGTGTGGCGCTTCCAATGACAACGTGCGATCAGAAAAATGTTATTTACAACGCGATCAGTTCTTTGGGTGCAAGCGGAAGTACAAATGGAATGGGCGGCTTACAAATGGCTTATGATTTAGCATTGAAAAACTACGATCCGCAGGCAAATAACCGTGTTATCCTGGCAACCGACGGCGATTTCAATGTTGGAATATCTAACCCAACGGAATTGGAAGATTACATTGCTCAACAACGCGGAAAGGGAATCTATTTAACCGCTTTGGGCGTTGGAATGGGGAATTACCGGAATGATATCCTGGAAACGCTGGCAGACCGTGGTGACGGAAACCATTTTTACCTGCAAACGGTTGAACAGGCGGAGAATGTTCTGGTAAAGGAAATCGGCACGTTGATTACCGTTGCGCGCGACACCAAAATGGATGTTCAGTTCAACCCAGAAAAAGTGAAAAGTTACCGTTTGTTAGGTTACGAAAACCGTCTGATGCCGAGTGAACATTTTCGTGACGATACGAAAGATGGCGGTGAAATAGGAGTGAACCACCAGGTTGTGGCGCTTTATGAAATTGAGCTGGGAACAGATCCTTATCCTACAGATCCGATCCTGAAGGATTCTATAAAAGACTCACTGAATATTGAAACCGATGATTTGTGTGCTGTTCGTCTTCGTTTCAAACCGTTGAAAGAAGAAACGAGTATTGAAAGAGGAATTCATCTGAAAGCTGATGCGCGAAAAGAGGAGAATCCAACGTTGCTTTTAGCCGCAGCATTTGCTTTAGAATTGCGAAATAGTCCGTTTAAAGGAAATCTGAATAACGAACTATTGCAAACACTTATGAAAGATGAATCTGAGCTTCCAGAGGAATTAACGGAAGCGGTGAACCTGTATTTGAAGAACTAGAATTCTTCGTTCCAGCGGACTTCATATTTATAAACCCGGAAACCAACGCATGGACTTGGGAGTACATATTCTTCCCATGCGTGTTTTCTTCCGTAGTATGGCGGACTATTCCACGATCCGCCTTTTGTGAGGTAAACAGAATCTTTTGCGATGTTGTTGAACGACCGAAGTTCAATATATTCGGCAGCATTGCCCGAGAAACAATAGGTGCCACACGTATTCGGGTTATACGAATAAACATCAAGCGGACCGTTGATTAAGGTTTGAAAACCAATTTCAGCGGATTTATCAAACCACATTGTATCCTTTATCGGGTCGGCACGAACTTGCTCATCATTAAGAAGGGCAAAGTTTCCAAGTTCAAAACCATTCACATTTTTAAAGGATGTTGTTTCCCATGCGTAACTTGAGTCTGAAACGTCAAGTTCGTTGAAACCACTCATCCAGTCGTCTAAGCTCGGAAGTTTATAGCTGATGTTTTTAGCAGGCTCCATACGATTCAACCAAACTACATATTCTCCCATTGCTTTTGGAGTGATATTTACAACCGGGCAGTCCAGATACTTTTCTGAGGAATGGTAATTGGTATATAAATTAACGAAGAAAGGATTCAATGAATCTTGCAGAAGCCACCCTTTTTCATAGGGTTTGCATGATTCATAAAGTTCTGTAAGAGAATCTTTTTTGAGTGCATCCAGGAAAGCATTGTATTGGCGATTGGTTACCTCTGTTTGTCCTGCAAAAACAAGATATGGCATATAATCTACGGTAATTTCCACGGAATCTTTTTTCTTTCTATCATAGTAGAACGCATTTTCAAAATGGGCATTTCTCAAGGTATCCCGCTTTAAATAGACAAAAGGCAAATCGATACCCTTTGCTTCCCTTTGCTTTTCCAGTTGTCGTTCAATGGAACAAGAAGAAATTAATGTGGCACTTATAATAAGAAGGTAAAATATGGTGTGTTTCATGTAGTATAATGTGCAATATAGTTTAAAGTAAACTCGGTTGTTTTATGCATATTTTGAGTATTTCTTGTATTCCCTGTAAATGTACTGTTTGCGTTTATTGTCATTCATATTAAAATGATCAGAAAATGAGGAGCATTCCAGTGTGAGCCCTTTATTTTGAGATTGAACTGCTAAATAATATCGGTCCTCAATATATCCAAATTCTTTAGCCACCCAAATAAATGCAGTGTTTTGAACGTAGACTTGTCCGTAATAAACTGCCAACATCTGTTCCATTCGGGTGATTGTCAATCCAAAAAAAATGTGTTTAGAATAAACCTTCTGCTCCAGAAGATCAAAATAAAGTAATTCTATTCGTTTTAAACTCTCCGGTGAAAAGTCAAGATCGTAAACAGGATACTTGATAGCCAGTTTTTCTATTTCCTTTAGTGCTTTATCACGAAACGAAAAGTAATGTCTTTCAGCTTCTTCTTTTGTTTTGTGGACTGGAAGTGGGAGTCCGATTTGAATGGCAAGTTTATGGCCTTGTCTACTCATTTTGTTTGATTAGGAAATAAATATAACAACATTCCACAGCTGAAATGATTAGAGTTTAATCTTCTAAAACAATTTCCACTCTGCGGTTTTGTGCCCTTCCTTCTTCCGAATCATTGTTTTCTATCGGATTGGCGAAACTTTTTCCGCTCCAGTTCAATCTTTGTGCATCAATTCCTTGTGAAATTAAATAGGCAATAACCGCTTTGGCCCGGTCTTCGGAGAGTTTCTGATTGTATGCCTGAGTACCTTTGTTATCAGTGTATCCTATGAAGTAGCAACGCTTTTGATTTTTCTTCAGATATATTGCCAAACGTTCAATTTGAGTTCGTTCGGCTTCATTCAATTCTGTAGAGTTAAAATCAAAATAGATATTAGTTATTTTGAATTTTTCATCTTCCCTTTTCTGCATGTCGCTTCCGGATACAGGCTCAGGTGCAGTTATCTTTCCGAAGAGCAAACTGTCAATATCCGGTTCATTATTTTCATACTTCGCTATTTGGTCAAAGTATTTTGCATCTGGTTCTTCAACACTCGAAAACGAGGTTGCTTTTAAGAATACTCCCGAATCTAAAAACTCGTCTGCTACATCGGCAATGGCAATTTTCAAATGATACACTTTAAACGGTTCTACTTCCGATTGTGCAATTAAAACGGTTGTCAATCCATCGAATTCCAGGGTTTGATACAATTTCGCAATAGCAGCGTCTTTTCTGTTTATTGCAAGATTTTCGTAAGTGTTGTCCCGGAAGTAAGCCGGATTTTTTCTTTGATTAATGGTGTTTACACTGATTGGTGTTTTGCCATCGTTTAAAACAGCCAGATTCTTATTGCCAACAATTCCCGGTCCAGATAGGAAGAACCCGAAAACATCATTGAATTCCGAACCTACGTATTCAATAAATTCTTCCGAGGCAAATACATACTTAAATTCGATAACGTTTTTTACAGGCACAAAATCAAATTCGATGATAGCTGCGTCCTGTGATTTTCCATTCGCAAGTTTATCTAATTCCGAATCGCCTTTCACAGTATTCATTCTATCCGGGACAACTCCGTAACTGGTATATTCACTGGTTGAATTCGGTTGAAAAATGCCGTTCACTTTTCCGGTTGAAAGAATCATTCCTTTAGAAATGCCGGTGATAGCAGAATCGCAAATGAATTGCCCGAAACTTGCCGGCTGGCCAACCTGGGCTACTTTGCCAATAACAATATTTTGTCCCAGCAGTACATTTTTTACGTAATACTCTGCGGTGTGCTGTGACTCAACAGTGTTTTGCGCCAACGTGAATTGACTGCAAACTGCGATAAAAATGAGGATGGTGAAGTGTTTCATTTTCTGTTTGAAAGCGAACGGAAGTTCTTCGCTAAAGGTTAAAAGTAAAAGTTAAGTTTGAAATAGCCGAATTTCACACTACTAGTATGTGTAACTACATTTCTCAATCACTTCAGTATTTAGCCTTTTATTCATGAATTCTATAAACGAGTTTGTACAGTTTGGTTAACGTTTCATCGCCTTTTAATCCGTAATCTCTTATGACGTGCGTTTTATTGGCAGTATAAATTTTGGTGGTAGATGTTGGCTGGTCCGAATAATCAGTGGTATATTCTTCTTTTAGCGCCTCCAAATCTGCCAGTTCGAGCAATATCTTCACTGCTTGCATTTCCAAATCGGTGAGACTGTAAACGCTGCCTTCGAAAGCCGGATTGTAAAACGATTTCACACATCGGCTTGTATTTTCTTTAAAATCAATGATCACATCAATAGAAGGAAAGTCATCCGATTCAACACCCATAGCACTCAGATTCATTTCCACTTTCAGAACGTTATTCGTTTCGGGAGCCGTTTCAGTTTGTGCAAATGAAAGACAAACAAGAAACGAGAATAGCGCTATTAAAAGGATTGGTTTGAGTTTCATAATTGCGATTTGTTTGGTGGTATACAGGTTCGGGTGGGATTTGTTCATTAAATCAAGGAAAACGAACTTCTTCACGAGGTATAAAGAAACCCTTGATACAATTTAGATTTCGAATGCAGATTTGAATATGATTTTTCGATTGAATTCCTGCTCCTTCAAAAGCCGGTCCGCCTTCGGTAAAAATTCCTCGAACGGTATCAAATGGTAAATATTGACTAAATCCTTTTGTTGAGACATCAAATTTTATTTGATCTTCAATCTCCTTGTGAAGTAAGTTTATTACGGCACAATCTAATTCCCGAATGATTAAATCATGGTGTTTATCATTTGGTAAATTCTTGTTTTGCGGCAGAACTTTACCCATTTTCTGCAAATCCAATTTGAGCAATTCGTAGTACTGAGGAATAATATCAATGAATTGTGAATCGGTGAAATCCAGGCAGTAATCTAGTTGATAAATGACACCAACTACGGATGGTGTTTTTATACTACCTCTTTTCTTTTTATCTTCTGCCCATTGTAAAGCTCTTGTGTAGTTGTTTTCCCAAACGTAAAAACCACTACCAAGCCAATCGAAAGTTTCCTGGCTTTTATTGATTTTATGTGGATGGTTTACAAGTTGCAGAGTAGTTTCCTCATCGCCCCCGTGAAAACCAATCATAAGATTTGGCCTCCTGCTGTAAATTTTCATTTAACAGTAGTTACTACTTTGCTGAGATTGCTGAATTTATTGGTGAAATTACCCTGCTTAGTCAAAATTTTGGCAGCGTGAAGTGAAGCGATAATTTGTGCCTTATCTCTCTTCTCAGATTTAATTTTCTTAGCTAGCGTTTCTAATAATTTGACTTGATTTGTTTCCATTGGTGATTGTTTTACCACAAGTTACAAAATTAAAAAGATTAATGGGATTCTGATAAACGAAAAATGATCCAAATAAATCTCAACTAAACCACTCCTTGAAATTCCCAACTCTATCTCTGCTCACAATGGCATCGTCTTCTGAAAGCTGTAATGCATGAATTCTCAGTCTGCTGTTGAAATAGCTGGCAACTTTCTGTATGGAATCGATTCGGATAATGACTTTCCTGTTGATACGGAAAAATGCCGCCGGATCAATGAGCTGTTCCAGCTGATCCAAGTTGTAATCCAGCGGAAAACGCTTTCCCTGATTCGTGATTAAAAGGACCATTCCGTCTTCTGAAATGAAATGATGGATCTCTTCAGTTTTGATCGAACTTAATGAATCGCCCAGTTTCACCATAAAACGGTTCTTAAATGCGTTTCCTTTGGTTAATAAGCGAATGTTTTCCAATAGCTCGTTTTGCTGTTGTGAAGAAAGACGAACGTGTTTTTGAATGGCGGCTTCCAATTCGTTTTTGTCTATTGGTTTCAGTAAATAGTCAACTGCGTTCACTTTGAAAGCATTCAGTGCGTATTGGTCGAAGGCGGTTGTGAATATGATTGGTGTTGTAATAGGAAAGTCTTTCAGAAAATCCATCGCATTTCCATCGGCTAAATGAATGTCCATAAAAATCAAATCAATCTGTGGCATTTGCGCAAAGAAGTTTTTACAGGCTTTCACAGAATCGAGTTTCGCTACCACTTCCAAATCAACGTTGATCCGTTGCAACATGCGTTCCAGGTATTCCTGCGACAATCCTTCGTCTTCTACTATTACTACTTTCATGGTTCTTGTAATAACGGAATTTTTACAATGAAATTGGTTGGCAGATCTACAATTTCTACGGGTCTGTCAGTAAAAAACGCATACCGCGACTGAATGTTTTTCAATCCTTTTTTCGAGCTTTCATCTTCTGAAATACGCGGGTTTTTATTGTTTTTGATGATCAACTGTTCGTTTTCAATTGTGAGTTCAATAAGCAGCGGTTTTTCGGTTGAAACTTCGTTATGCTTAATAGCGTTTTCTAATAACAACTGAACTGAAAAAGGCGGAATCAGGCGTTTCAACTGAGAAGAATGGATATTGTTTTGAATGGTGAGATTTGGAGAGTAGCGAATTTGGAGTAAATAGATATATGATTCCAAAAATTTCATTTCTTCTTCCAGGCAAACCAGTTCTGATGAGGTTTGGTCGAGTAAATATCTGTAAACTTTACTGAGCTGCTGCACAAAATCGGCAGCTTTGTCCTGGTCTTTATAAATCAGTGAAGTTAAAACACTCATGTTGTTGAACAGGAAATGCGGATTAACCTGGTGCTTCAGATTGTCGAGCTTGGCCTGCATTGTTTGACTTTTGTAACGTTCAATTTCTACCAGCGATTGTTTCCATTTGCTGAAGATCTGAACTCCGAATTCTGTGATCAGGATCAAAACACTGGCAAACAGCGCCACAATTAAACATATCTTGAAGAGATTCTTGTCTTCCAGCATTGGAAACCTGCAGATGTGGTAGTTAAAAACGTACCCGATTGCAAGAAAGAAAATGATGCAGAGAATGATACTTCCGAGCATTACCAGCGAGAACCTGCGCCAAAACGATTTTTCCCAGGGTAGAAACCCACTTACCCAATGATCAAACCACAAGCTAGATTCCCAAACAAGAAAAGTAATAATTGTTGATTGTATGACAGATAAGAAAAAATGCTCAAAAGTAAACACTCGAAATTCCAGTGGTAGGGGCAAGGTGGCGTGCAAAACAATTCCTATGACAATTCCTGTCAGAAGCATGAATAAAAAGCGCCATTTGGTTTGAAGCATAAAATCAGAGTGTTTGAATTGCTGAGAGCAAACTTAGTATTCCGAGAACCAAAACCAATGGAGTGTAGTATCTCGAATCCATTTTAGCAAAGGTCGTATTTCGAATTGTTTTGAAGAGTCCAAAATACCGAAAATCGCCCATGGCGCGTAAAATAAATCCGCCGGCAATTACCCATGTTGCCCAGCCGGAGAAAAATGTTGGTATTGAAAGTGGAAAGATATTCGAGAGCAGAAAGAAATAGATGGCAACCGACAAGAAGATCAGTGCTACGGAAAAAGTCATAATCGGACCTGGCAGAAAAGCTTTTTCCTCACCGGGTTTTGTTGGAATTACGGCATCGCTCCATTTTCTTCCTCCAAACGACCAGTAAAAGTGAAGAAGTGCTGCCAAAAGCATTACTGTTCCGATCAATAGTTGTGCGATTAGAATCATATCAAATTTGTCCAAGATGATTTATTTTTTCAATCCATACAGCACGCTTTTCGGGTGTCGAATAGCGAACATTTGGTAAACCGGTTACGCGTTTCACTTTGAATCCGCAAAACTCAAGGATCATTTTCTTCAGTTGTTTCAATCCTGGGGCCCCGTTAACCAATTTGTAATACCAGATTGGCTGATCAATGGTATAAATGATCTCAGCTGTTCGTCCGGCTAACAATTTGTTCCACCAAACACTGTTTTCTTTGTAGCTGAAAGCAAATTTGGGTAAGAATGTGCGATCAAAGAATCCCTTCAATAGTGCCGGAAGTCCACCCCACCAAATGGGGTGTACAATTACTAAATGTTCGCACCACAAAACCAATTCCTGGGCGTTTAACAAATCTGGTTCCAGTTCAGTTCGCCGCTGATAGCCATGTTCCAGGTTCAGATTAAAATCCAGTTCTGATAAATGCAGGACTTTCACTGCTTTCCCTGAAGAAATTGCTCCTTTTTGGTATGCTTCCACTAATCCGCGATTGAAAGAATCCGGATTTGGATGACCGTTTATAAT
>CBFGMW010000079.1:0-8713 GCA_965649925.1 uncultured Fluviicola sp. | reverse complement strand
TGCAGCATCCCCATGGTTCCGGAAGAGTAGCCGTCCTGTCCAAATGCATGGAACAAATAAAACAAGGAACTGAGTACAAGAAGAAATTGCGTTTTCATAAGAATTTTTTCTTACGATACATACAAGGGGTTGTTTGGTTCAATCAGGTTTCCACAAAGTACATCTTCAGTTTTCCGCGGTTCTTTGCTTCCAGTTCACCACGATAATGAAAATCGAAATCGTTACCGCAAGCCGCCACAACTGTTTCTGAAACATTGATTTTTCCTATTTCTCCTGATTGCTCCATTCGTGCAGCAATATTTACTGTATCTCCCCAAACATCGTAAGCAAATTTCTTCGAACCAACAACGCCGGCTACAATTGGCCCGGTGTGAAGTCCGATTCTCATTTCGAGCAATTCAGATCCTTTTCCAAATTTTTTGCTCTGGTTCGATTTCACGAATTCCTGGAAATACAGCGCTGTCTGAACCATGTCGGATGCATGATTTTTATTGGGCTCCGGAGCTCCGGAAACACATAAATATGCATCGCCGATAGTCTTAATTTTTTCAATCGGATAATGACTGATTATGGCATCGAATCCACGAAAATAATAATCAAGCATGGCAACTACGTCTTCCGGATTGTTTTGCTCAGCAAACGTAGTAAATCCTTTAAAATCAGTAAACATTACTGTGACCTCATCATAGTGAAAGGAAGAAGTTTTACCAAATTCTTTCAATTCTTCGGCAACACTAGTAGGCAAAATATTCAGTAACAAACTATCTGATTTCTCTTTTTCCGTTTTGATCTCATCATTCTTCACTCTTAAGACCCGTGTGCTTTTTCTTTTTCTCAGGTATTCGAACAGAATGAAAATCAACGCTAAAAAACCAATTGCCAGAATAAACAACAATTGCTTCTGCTGATTGCTCTCGCGTTCCAGTTTCATAGCAGCACGTTCGTTCTCCATTTCCAAACGCTGAACGTTCAATTGAGCTCTCAGCTGAGCAGCGCTTAAAGAATCAATTTCAACATTTTTGGCCTTGATTTCTATTTCTCCGGAATCAACCTCTGATTTCAGCGATTGAACCGAATCGGTCAATTGATTCGTTCTTGTCATGGAACTTTGACGGTACAGCCTGGTAAACTCCTGGTAATTTTTTAATGCACTTTTATAATAAACTACGTTGTTCTCCAATTCAGCCAGTTCCAAATGGCATTTCATCTGAAGCGGAATATTCTGTTCTTTTTTGGCCGCGGTTAAGGCATCTTCATAGGCTCTGATTGCTTTTTGAGTTCGTCCTTCACGCTTCATTTGGCTTGCCTCAACAAACAAATACTGAGCGCTTTGACCATAAACCAATGCTGAAACCAGGAACATTATTGCCAAACAAAAGAACTTCACTATAACCGAAATTTTAAGAATGTGTTTGAAGAATCCCGAAGTTACCAATTATCTTCCGATAATGGAATCGTTTATTCTGCTCCGAATCAGAATCCGAAGCTTTTCGTTAACTTTAATATCAAATAAAAAGCATGTCGGCAAACGCGCACGGAATTATTCGGGAAACTCATTATCTCACAACCATTTCAAGTGGTAAAAACACCATTTTAAGTGATGAGCCCATTGCCCATGGCGGAATGGAAAAAGGAATGAATCCATACGAAATCCTGGCATCTGCGCTAGTAGCCTGTACGTGTGCAACGCTGCGTATGTACATCGACAGAAAACAATGGACGGTTAGCGAAATCAACGTAAACGTTGAACTGGAACGGGATACAAAACAAAACATCACCAATATTGAACGAAACATTCTTTTAACGGGCGAATTAAACCCGGAACAACACGAGCGGCTATTGTTCATTGCAAAATCCTGTCCGGTACACAAGCTGCTAACCGGTTCTATTGAAATACAAACGAAATTGATATAACATGGAAATTCAACAAATCGACAGAGAAAGTAAAGGCTTTTTTAAAGCCACAGAAGATAATAAAGAAGCTGGAAGAATGACTTACTCATGGGCAGGCGATGACCGATTTATCATTGATCATACCGAAGTGAATCCGGAATTTTCAGGAAAGGGAGTTGGACAAAAAATGGTTGAAGCTGCCGTTGCTTATGCCAGGGAAAACAACCTGAAAATCATTCCGCTTTGCCCGTTTGCCAAGGCGCAGTTCGACCGTCATGCTGACTGGAAAGATGTATTGACCGAAAAGAATTAATAATGTCACAAAAAAAACCTTTCCGGTTTTTCTATCCGTCGCCCGGATTTACACGTTACTGGAATGAAGGACGCGGAAAAAAACTTGCTCAAAAAATAGATGGAAGCTTCCCGTCGGAAGAAGAAATTGAAGCTAAAATTCCATGGCTTTTTGAGGTAGACGAACTTGACGACAGAGTAATTAGGGAAGTAATGATTCCGTCTGGCTACCATAAAACCATTCAATGGATTGATCAGGGATTACAGGGAAAAGCAGCCGGAATTCCGCAAGTTTTAATCGAATTATTAGCATTCAGCATTGAAATCCCGGAATGGCTTGACCCGAAAAAAACAGAACTCGGAGCGAAACTGTGCCGACGATCAGGTACCCGCGGATTCATGGTTCTGCGTAATTACTGTTTGATGGGCGGATACGAATCGTCAGCCATAAACAAGCCTTTGATTTTTACCGGAGCATTGAAAAAGGGCGCCGCAAAACGCACAACCGAAACAACCGATTTTTGGGTAAAGGTTGTTGGCGAAAATGCCCTGGAGGATCCACAAACCGGAATCAAAGAATGTATATTAATCCGTTTGATGCACTCCTATGCCCGCGTTTCCATTCTGAATGATCCGAATTGGAAACCGGAAGATTGGGGGAAGCCTTTGAATCAGTGGGATATGATTGCTACTAACCTGGGGTTCTCATTAGTTTTTCTGGATGGAATCAGATCGCTTGGGGTGAAAGTAAAACCAGAAGAAGCGGAAGGATTGTTCCATTTGTGGAAATACATAGGGCATTTGTTGGGAATTCCGGCTAATCTTTTGCCTGAAACAGAAGAAGAGGCTATTCGTCAACTTTACGCCTGGACCATTTCCCAGCCACCGGCTGATGCCGACACAAAAGAATTGGCCAGAGCATTGATGCTTGAACCATATTCCTCCAATTTTCCTCCTAAACTGTGGCAGAAAAAACGGGTGGTTCAAATTCACCTTGCTTACAACTATTTCTTTCTTGGGGCAGAATCATGCAAAGCAATGGGACTTCCGGTGAAGCGCTGGTCGATCTTTCCTTCTATGCTGAAAAACATCACAAAGATTGAGGAATTGTATTTTAGTTCTTCCGAAAAAGCTTTTGAAAAAGGGGTGAAAACAAGAAGAAAACAGCAGGTGAAAGTGGCGAAGTTGTACTTGGATGGAACGAAAGACACTTCCGGGCATTAAGAACGTATGTTTTTTAATAAATACGGAATAGAGTCTAACGTATTGACTATCTAAAAATTACGTTTTATCTGTAAAAAACCGTAGTTCGTCCGATAATTCGCACTTTGTTGCATTTCATGCAGTTACCATTCACCGAAAAAGTCAGTTTTTATGCCTATCTTGCGCCCCTAACACAGATTAATGAGTCATATTGGTTCGGTAAAATGGAAGAAAAAGGACCTTGAACATTTTTTTCCAACTTTAAAAAAACGCGTAGACGGTTACTTTACCGAGCGCAAAATAAAAAAACAGGGAAATGCAAAGCTTTATATTAAAGCTGCCGTTTTACTTACTGTTTATTTAGCTCCATTTGTTGTAATGCTTACGGTAGATCTATCGAGCATGGCTCAGATCGGGCTTTGGGCTCTGATGGGCTTTGCATTGGCAGGAATCGGAATGAGCGTTATGCATGATGCAAATCACGGTGCATTTTCTAAAAATAAAACCATCAACTATTTGATGGGGCACACATTGAATCTTTTAGGAGGATCTGTATGTAACTGGAAAATGCAGCACAATGTTTTACACCATACATATACCAATGTAGCAGAAATGGACGAAGACATCGATGATAAATTGATGATGCGTTTTTGTCCGCATTCTGAACGTAAAGGATATCACCGTTTTCAGTTCATTTATGTAGTGTTCTTTTACTCCATTTTAACTTTGTACTGGGTAACTTTGAAAGATTTCGTACAGTTCATCCAGTATCGCCGTCACCAGAAATTTTGTGAAGACAAGCGAAGTCATTCCAATAAACTAATCCTTATTTTCCTGGTGAAAATTGTCTACTTCTTTGTGGCACTTTACTTACCCATTGCAATTATTGGCTTACCGGTTGGAGTAACAGTAGGAGGATTTATTTTAATGCAGGCAATTGCAGGTTTTATCCTGGCTTTAGTATTCCAGTTAGCACATACGGTGGAAGGAACAAGTCATCCGCTTCCAAATGAAGAGGGGATTATTGAAAACGACTGGGCAATTCACCAGCTGCAGACAACGGCTAATTTTGCACGTAAAAGCAAATGGATTTCGTGGTACGTTGGCGGATTAAATTTCCAGGTAGAACATCATTTGTTCCCTTATATTTCACACGTACACTACCCTCATATCGCTGAGATCGTAAAAGAAACGGCAGAAGAATTCGGAGTTCCCTATTTGGAGAACAGAACTTTTGGCGCAGCTGTGAAATCGCATTTCTCTTTCTTACATCAGTTGGGGAAACCAGAGACTGTTGTGGCTTAAGGCTATCTGAATGTTCGCTCATTCCAGACATAAAGTTTCGATATTCCTAATGCTTTTGAGTCTCCTGATAATAGTAGGCTGTAGCACAACTCGAAACGCCGAGTTGAGTAATTCAGGAGAAATAAAAAAATCGTGCGAACTTTACCAACATCTGAATGACACTGTAGTAATACGAGGGTACTATCATACACTTGGCGGTGAATATCAATTCTTTAGTTTGATTGAGACAGATAGCTGCAGAGAAGATTTCAATATGCATGTAGATCTCTCAAACTGCTCAAACGTTGAAGAATATTCTCCCTATTTTCATCAACTTGGTTCCGTAAATCTTTTCATGGATATTACAATGAAAGGTGTACTGAAAAAAGAAAGAAACTATGGTCATCTGGGTTCAAACAATTCAGAATTCATTGTTATGGAGATTCTTGAATTTGAAGACTACATCTTACAGCAGTTGAAGAAAAATTCAAAAAAAGAATCCGAGTTTATTCGAATTCATAAAGATCAATATCTCGAAAATATGGAGAATAATTGAGTTGCTTTATTATAAATAAATCAAAACTATCCTCCCCCTTAGTCCCCCTCCAAAGGGTGAAAGCCAGATTCTCTTTCATGGAAAACAACTGTTAACGGATCTCTCCCCCGGCTTCAAATCCTTTTTCAGGAACCATGAAACTCAGTTTTCCATCAGCATCTTCTGCCATCAAGATCATTCCCTGCGATTCTACACCGCGGATTTTTCTCGGAGCCAGGTTCATCAATACGGCCACCGTTTTACCGATCACCTCTTCCGGAGTATAATGCTCGGCAATTCCGGAAACAATGGTTCTTGTATCGATTCCCGTGTTTACAGTTAACTGAAGTAATTTATCTGCTTTCGGAACGCGGATTGCATCTACAATGCTTCCTAAACGAATGTCCATTTTAGAGAAATCATCAAACGAAGTTTCTGCTTTCTGAGGCGGGAAACTTGATTCAGCTATTGGCTGTGCAGCATGCAGGAATTCCACTTCTCTGGCTACAAACTCGTCATCGATCTTTTGGAATAAGATAGTTGGTTCGTTGGTCATTTCACCGGCTAAAACCAAAGAGGTTCCACATTCCGACCAGGGTTGCGCTTCAATATTCATGAACGCACGCAGTTTAGCAGCCGTTGCCGGCAAGAACGGATCTAATACCAATCCTAAATTGGCCGTGATCTGCAATGCGATATGCATAATAGTTTCGACACGAATCGGATCAGTTTTCACCAATTTCCATGGTTCACTTTCAGCCAGGTATTTATTTCCTAATCGGGCCAACGACATTGCCTCAGCCTGCGCATCACGTAATTTATATTGATAAACCAAATCGGCAATTCGCTGCGGAATAGCTTTCATTTCCTCTAAAACCTGTTGATCAGTCTCTGTCAGTTCATGACAAACAGGAATCTTTCCTTCGTAATATTTTTGCGTGAGTACAAGTGCACGATTCACGAAATTCCCCAGAATATCTGCCAATTCGTTGTTCACACGTGCCTGATATTCTTTCCAGGTAAACTCAGCATCTTTTGTTTCCGGCGCAATACACGTTAAAGTATACTTCAACTCATCAATTTTCTCCGGGTAACGTTCCAGGTATTCGTGCAGCCAAACCGCCCAGTTTCGGGATGTAGAGAATTTATCGCCTTCCAGGTTCAGGAATTCATAAGCTGGGACATTATCAGGAAGAATAAATCCACCATGACCTTTCAACAAGATTGGGAAAATGATTGCATGGAAAACGATGTTATCTTTCCCAATGAAATGAACCAACTTACGCTCTTCATTGCACCAGTATTCTTTCCAATCCTTATTGTTGTCGAGTGCCCATTGTTTTGTTGCCGAAATGTATCCTATTGGCGCATCTAACCAAACATAAAGCACTTTTCCATCTGCATTTGGAAGTGGAACAGGAACGCCCCAATCCAAATCACGTGTCATTGCACGCGGATGAAGTCCTCCATCAATCCAACTTAATGATTGACCAATTACCTGGTTTCGCCATGCCTTCGGATCGTGTTGTTGTTTCCCATCCAGCATTCCTTCTTTAATCCAGGGGCGCAACCATTCTTCGTGTTGATCCATAGGTAAAAACCAGTGAGAGGTACTTCTTAAAACAGGCGTTTTTCCACTTAAGGTAGAAATCGGATTTTTCAATTCTGTGGGACTTAAATCGGAACCACATTTTTCACATTGGTCACCGTAAGCACCGGGATTCCCACAGTTCGGGCAATCGCCTGTGATGTATCTGTCGGCAAGGAACTGCTGGAATTCCTCGTCGTAATATTGTTCTGTGGTTTGTTCTATAAACTTGCCGTTTTTCTCGAGAACTTTAAAGAAATCCTGGGCAGTTTCAATGTGAATTTGCTCGGAAGTACGGTGAAATATATCAAACGAAATGTCGAAATCTTTGAATGAATCGCCTATGATCTTATTGTATTTATCAACGATCTCACGGGGTGTAATTCCTTCTTTTTTAGCACGAAGCGTAATTGCTGCGCCATGTTCATCGGAACCACAAATAAAAGCTACATCGTGATCATTAGAACGCAGAAAACGCACAAAAATATCTGCTGGAAGGTACACTCCAGCTACATGTCCCAAGTGTAGAGGTCCGTTTGCATAAGGCAGCGCGGCAGTAACTGTATATTTCGATTTGTTCATGACGCAAAGATAGAAAAAGACAGAAGATTGAAGACTTTAGGTACATTTCTCACTAACTTGCGGTCGAAGTTTATTATAACACCCAACCTTCTACTCTTTTAGTCGTTTAAATCAGAAACCAAATTATGAAAATCTATATCCGCTTCAATCTGTTCATTTTATTCTTTCTTTCTTCGGCATATCAGCTGCAGGCGCAAGATCTCAACTTTAGCATACAATATCCGCTCGAGATTGATTTTTCCGCGAGCGGTGTGGAAAAAGATCAATTAATAGAACTCGAAAACGGAAATCTGGTATTCTTCAGATTCACATTAGACTCCGCAACATTGAACCACAAAGTTCATTTATGGAGTTCAACTCCGGAATCATTGGTTATCTGGAGCAAAGAATTCTCTTTAGGCATTGGTGATTCTGTGCGAATTACGGGCTCGTTATGTGCAAATGAGAATAAGTTCGTACTTGCATATCCAACCGTTCTTGGTAATGGAAATACTATTGCAACAGTAACTCAATTTGATTCAAACGGGAATTTACTGGAAACCGCACGTGTATCAATTTTCGGATCTGTTTTGGCCGAAAACTTATGCGTTCTTTTCGCCAATGGTGAATACTATTTGGGCGGCACCGCAATTGATCAGTCGAACACGCGCCGTGTGTTTGTCACCAGATCAGAAAATGAATCGTTTGCTTTGGCAGAAACACAGGTTAGCGATGAATTGAAAGCACTTTCAACTTTATACATGGGCAACGATCAAAGACCCCATATTGTTGCTCGAAAAGAAACACAACACACAGACCTGGTGTGGGACAATCAGCTCTTATTAACGGGAATTGCCTTTCCAGACAGTATTCGAATTATCGAGGCAATAAGCGATTCAATTCATGGTACTTTCTATTCGGGATCAGTAGGAAATATTGCGATTGGAGCTCATGATGCAATACTGATGAGGCGAGATATACAAAATAATTTCTATTGCAAATCGCTCTACACAACAGGAGCTATGTTTCACGGTAGTTATTCAACGGATCTTGCATTCATAGGCAATGGTGTTGCCATGATCGGTTATGGAAGTGTACCTCATCCGATTACGTTCTTTTCGAAGTTCGATTACAATTGCAATCCGGAACTCAGCAGAGAGTTCGGTAATTATCAACCGTTCAATTATAACCGAACAAATCTCCTGGCACATAGTTCAGGAAAAACATATTATACTGTACTTGGTGGAGTATTCACCAACGGAGTTTCGGCTTTCTCAACTATTTTCAATTGTTTAAACACTAATTTTCAAACCTTGTGTGACGGAGATATAATCTCTTCTATTTATAACGACATGCCC
>CBFGMW010000078.1:0-8808 GCA_965649925.1 uncultured Fluviicola sp. | reverse complement strand
AACAGCCTTTAACACTCAACAATGCAATTGAATTGGGAATGAAAAACAATCAATTGATTCAGGCAGGAACGCTCAATGTTGAGGCTCAAAATCAATTGAGACCTACCGCATTTGAATTGCCAAAAACAGATGTAACAGGAATGTTCGGACAATACAACACAGGTTCTTTCGACCAGAATTACATGATTTCACAGTCAATCAATCCGTTCCAGTTCAAAGCGAAGATAGGCGTGGTTGATGCGTCGGTTCAATCGAGTGAAATTCAATTGGGGCAAACTCAAAATGAAGTGCGGTATTATATCCGTCAATCGTGGTTCAACCTCTTGTATCTGAATGAAATTCACAAGCAATTGGTAATTCAGGACAGTTTACTGAACAAATTCGTTAAAGCATCTGATTCCCGTTTTCAGGCAGGCGATGTGAATGAGTTGGAGAAATCTACGGCTATCATCAAGCAAAAAGAGCTTCAACAGCAGATCAGGCAAAACGAAATGAATTTAATTGCCGAAAAAAGCCGTTTGAGAACTTTACTCGGTTTGACTACTGATTTTTCCGTAATAGAATCGCTCAAAATGGAACCATTTTTAGGAACATTAGATTCATTGGCATTGGAAGAAAATCCGCAATTGAAACTTGCCTTACAGGAAGTAAAAATGGCTGAAGCGAATCAGAAATTGGAGCGTTCAAACCTGTTTCCCGATCTGAGTGCAGGGTATTTTATCCAATCACTTACAGGAAATCAGGAGGTGAACGGTCAAACGGTCTATTACAATGGCGCACCACGTTTTCAAGGCTTCACATTGGGAGTTTCAATTCCCATTTTTGCAGGTTCTTCCATAGCAAAATCAAGGTCTGCGAAAACAACCATACTGGCGCAACAAGCTAATGCCGATTACATGAAAACGCAATTAAAGAATCAGTACTATCAAGAGTTACAGCAATTGATAACCTTGCAGTCGGCGGTTGAGTTTTATGAAACTTCGGTACTCCCTTCGGCAAGAATCGTTTCAAAAAATGCTTCCATTGCCTACGAGCAGGGCGATATTTCTTATGTAGAATATTTGCAGGGAATACAAACCGCTCTTCAAAGCCAAATGAGTTACGTGAATGTGCTGAACCAGTACAACCAAAGCGTAAGTGCTATTCAATACTTACTGAACAAATAAAAGAGACATGAAAAAATCAATCAAATATATCATAGGTGCAGTTGTCCTCTTAGGGGTGATACTCTATTTTGCGTTGCGTTCATCAGACAAACCAACCTCGACAGCTGAAACGGAAGAACATTCGGAACATACCGAAAGCAGTATCAAAGAAGTGGAATTGAACGAAGCACAGTACAAAGCTTCCGAGATTGAACTTGGTACTTTTTCAAACAAGAACCTAAGCGAAGTTATCCATGCCAACGGTTATACCAAACTTCCCCCACAAAATCAGGCAGATGCTACGGTATTGGTAGAAGGAACAGTAAAATCCATCAAAGTAATCGAAGGTCAATACGTAAAACAGGGACAAACCTTGGCAACTATTGAAAGCCTTGAATTTACCAAATTGCAACAGTCTTACTTGGAATCGAAAAGCAACTTGGAGTGGCTTTCTGAAGAGTACAACCGTCAAAAAGCTTTGGGGGACGAAAATGTCAATGCAAAGAAGACGGTTCAGAAAGCAAAATCCGAATATGAAAGCGAAAAAGCACGTTTCGCATCGTTGAAAAAGCAGTTAAACATCCTGAACCTGTCGGGTGAAGGAGGCGCAATTTCTATCATGTCTGTGAAAGCACCAATCAGCGGGTACATTACCGAAATAAATGTGAAGATTGGTACTACGGCAAAATTGGGTGAACCCTTGTTCAGCATCGTAGACAACACCAAAATGCACGTCGATTTATTGGTTTACGAGAAAGACTTACAAAAAGTGAAACCTGGTCAACAAGTTCGTTTCACCCTAACAAACCAAGACAATACCGAAATCATGGGACAAATTTTCAGCATTGGAAAAGCCTTTGAAAACGAAACTAAATCTGTTGCGGTTCATGCAGATATACTGAATGAGAAACAATTACTTATTCCGGGAATGTATGTGAATGCCTTGATCGATGTTGGAATCAACAAAGTACAATCACTTCCTGAAGAAGCCATCGTAAAAGCAGACGGAAGAGAGTTCATCTTTATCCTCGAAAAAGTCGAAGAAGAAAAAGGACATGACGAGAAGGTTGGACATGATCACGGAGACGAACACGAACATTCAGAGAAAGCAGGAAAGGGTTATCATTTCCAACGCATCGAAGTGAAAACAGGAACAAGACAATTGGGATTTGTTCAGGTTACAATGCTTCAGCAAATTCCTGCGAATGCTCAAATCGTATTGAAAGGCGCATATTACATTCAAAGCCACTTACTGAAAAGCGAAGGTGGCGGAGGACACGAACATTAATGAATTTAGGGCAAAGGTTTGGAGGCTTTTACATGAAGTAATAACTTTTTCAATTCCAAAGTCTTTGCCCTTATTAAAGAAAATGGTATGATGAATACAGATCCGAATCACGTTCATACGTATGATGCACAGGGCAGAATGACTTGTTGCTCGTTAGAAGAGAAAATAGACGCAAAAAGCGGTACACCGCATATTCATAGCCAAGGTCATAATCACGAAGAGGATGAAGACCAAAATCACGACCATTCACACGGAGAGAAACCCGCTTGGATGGAATACATTCATGCAACCATCAGTTTTGCGTTGTTATTGACAGGTATTTTGTTCGAACAGGTATTTAAACCTGTATTTTTCGAAGGAACTATCAAACTCATTTGGTATTTGGTAGCTTATGTTCCAGTTGGTTTGCCTGTAATGATCGATGCGGTAAAATCAATTGCAAAAGGAGCTTTCTTTTCCGAGTTCTTTCTAATGACCATTGCCACAGTTGGCGCATTCTTCATCGGTGAATATTCCGAAGGAGTTGCCGTCATGGTTTTCTATTCCGTTGGCGAATTATTTCAGTCGTTAGCAGTTACAAGAGCAAAAAGAAGTATTAAAGCCTTGCTCGATATTCGCCCCGATACTGTAAATGTGATGCGAGAAGGACAACTAAAAACTCTTTCTCCGTCAGAAGTACAGATTGGTGAAATCATACAGGTAAAATCAGGCGAAAAAGTTGCTTTAGACGGTGAATTGATTTCCGATTCCGCTTCATTCAATACTGCTGCCTTAACAGGAGAAAGCAAACCCGACAACAAAGGAAAAGGAGAAGCGGTTTTGGCAGGAATGATTAACCTGAATTCTGTTTCAGATATTAAGGTTACAGCATTGTATCAAGACAGTAAATTGTCGAAAATACTGGAGATGGTTCAGGATGCTACTTCACGTAAATCACCAACTCAGTTATTCATTTCCAAATTCGCTAAAGTCTATACGCCAATTGTTGTGTTTTTGGCAGTCGGAATTTGTCTGCTTCCGTACCTGTTTGTTTCAGATTATCAATTTTCCGAATGGCTATACCGATCATTGGTATTCTTGGTAATTTCTTGTCCATGCGCTTTAGTGATTTCCATTCCGCTCGGTTACTTTGGTGGTATCGGTTTAGCTTCCCGAAACGGAATCCTGTTCAAAGGATCGAACTACCTCGACGTAATGACAAAGATCGATACGGTTGTCATGGACAAAACTGGAACATTGACTAAAGGGGTTTTCAAGGTGCAGGAAGTCGTTTCAGAAGGAATAGACAAAGAGGAATTAGTAAGGCTTACAGCATCAATAGAAAGTAAATCCACGCATCCCATCGCAACTGCAATTGTTCAGTATGCAGGGGATTCTGCAAAGAATTCCACGGTGGAACAAGTCGAGGAAATTTCAGGTCATGGTCTGAAAGGAAAGATAGACGGAAAAGAAGTGTTGGCTGGAAATTTGAAACTGTTGAAGAAGTTTGATATTACCTTCGATTCGGAAATTGAAAACATTGTAGAAACCATCGTTGTTGTTGCCGTTGACGGAAAATATGCAGGATACATTACCATAGCAGACGAAATCAAAGAAGATGCTGAGCAAGCGATTAAGGATTTACACAGTCTTCAGATCAAAACCGTCATGCTTTCAGGCGACAAACAAAGTATCGTAGACAGAGTTGCAAAAGTTCTTTCCGTAGATGATGCATTTGGAGATTTGCTTCCTGAAAACAAAGTCGAAAAAGTTCAGGCGTTGAAGGATCAAAAAAGAACCCTCGCATTTGTGGGTGATGGTGTGAACGATGCTCCCGTAATCGCTTTAGCCGATGCAGGAATTGCAATGGGCGGTTTGGGAAGCGATGCCACAATTGAAACCGCTGACATTGTCATTCAAAATGATGAACCTTCAAAAATTGTTACAGCAATCAAGATCGGACGAATCACGAAGAAAATTGTTTGGCAAAACATCATTTTGGCTATGGCAGTAAAAGCAATCGTTTTGGCACTTGGAGCAGGTGGTATTGCAACACTTTGGGAAGCAGTTTTCGCTGACGTGGGAGTTGCTCTTTTGGCAATCTTGAATGCGGTAAGAATCCAGCGAATGAAATTGTAACTTGTACATTCCATTGTTTCCTTAATTTTAATAGTTCAAAACAAGAAAAACACATAATATGATAAGATCACTTTTATTTATAGCATTTTTGTTTACTACACAACTTCTTGCAGCGCAGAAAGCACCCAAACGACAAACGATCACAATTAAAACACCAAATACGTGCAATCACTGCAAAGTGTGTGAAACATGCGGTGGAAAATTAGAAGGAGATTTGGTATTCGTAAAGGGAATTCAGTTAGTAACATACAACGAAGCAGATCAAACTACAACCATTGTTTACTGGACGAAGAAAATCACCCCCGAACAAATCCGCAAAGAAATTTCCTTACGTGGTTTTGATGCTGACGAAGTGAAAGCTGATCCGAATGGATATAAAGAACGGGACGGATGTTGTAAGGGGGAAGAGTAAGCAGTCTAATCTTTGAATGGTCAAATACTTATTTAGATGAAAATACATGTATTCATACCACGCGGTTTACGAAAAGAAGTAATGAAGGAATATGAGTTGTCAAAGCTTGCAGAACGTAAGGACGATTTACATAAAGCTTGGCGACATTTAGAACGCGCTCATATTCTTGGACAAGCATGGCCAATAGATCACACACGGACGCATTGGCGAATGTTACTTTTTGCATTTCGTCGTAAGAACCTGAAAGAAATCATTGGACAGTTTCCAAGGTTGATTGTTGGGGGTGTGAAATCATTTCTTGGTGAAATACCCGTGGGTAATACTGGTGGAGCGGATGTTCCACCATTGAAGCCAATGGAGATTCCAAATGATTTGAAAGCCATTATCAATTTATATTCTTGAATTGTCAGGTAACTGAATTTAATCAAGATAATTAGCTTTTTTGGTTCGAACTTTGAACTGACTTGCGCACAAAAGGAAGTCTGACACGCAGTGTCGGGCTTTTTTATTTCAGGCCATTCCAAGCTTGCTTGAAGAATGGTGGAAATGAAAAAGTCGGGAAATGCGAAGCGTTTTCAGACTTCTATGCTTGGTTAAAAGCGCATATTGTTGGATATGTAATCCAGTCGTGGGCACTTAAAAAATCTAAATCCCGATAGCGTAGTTCTATCGGGATTTTTGGTTTTATAATCTTATATTCGCCCAATGTCAAAAAAAATTATATTCGTTATATTTTTGGTGATTACAACAGTTGTGGTCCTTTACATAAATCATCGTATCGCTAGTTATGATTTAAGATTTTATAGCGGAAAAGACGATGGATACTTTGTAAGATTTGGATCAATCTGCCTGTTGAGCACCATCTATTTTGCTTTAATGACTGACCGTAATAAAATAATGGACGCATTAATAGGTTTAGCTTTTGGATTTATAGCGGGTATCATCGGATATCTAGTTTCTATGTTGACTATTCCGGATCCGTTGGACGGAATAGGTTATTATTTCATTTCATGCTTCCTGTTTATGTTGATGTTCTTCATTTTACAAAAGCTCAGGAAAAGTCGAATTGGTAAGGAACTGCGTTAATTTGGTTCGAACTTTGAACTGACTTGCGCACAGAAGAAAGTCTGACACGTAATGTCGGACTTTTTTATTTTAGGCCATTTCAAACTTGTTTGAAGAATAGTTGGAATAAAAAAATCCGAGGAAATGTGAAACATTTTCAGAGTTTTATGCTTGGGTAAAAGCTCATATCATTTAGATGTTTAATCCAGTCGTGGGCACAAAAAGAAAAAGCGGGTTGCGGTAGCGATTCGCTTTTTCTTTTTGTGAGTTACTCTGGCGATTTTGCCTCGTCTATCCTGAGAATACTGCATATGACGTATTTCGCTGTATGTGGTATTAGTGTTTCTTTGCAGTAAATGGTGTTTTACAACAATACTGAAAATCAATGAATATGAAACAAAGTGTCTACATGCTCTTAACAGCTTTAACTTTCACAGTCGGAACTGTTTATTCACAAGAGTTTTCATGGGCCAGAAGCATGGGCTCGTTTAGCGTCGACCGGGCGCAGGCTGTGGTAACTGATCCGCAGGGAAACGTTTATACAGCAGGAATCTTTTCATCTACAGGAGACTTTGATCCCGGAAATGGCGTCACGAACCTTTCCTCTGCAGGGAATTATGATATTTTCATTCAGAAACTCAATCCCGCAGGAGAACTGATTTGGGTTAAACAGATCGGTGGTATCGCGGATGACGTTCCGTACGGGATGGAAATTGATTCTGACGGCAACATTTTCATTACAGGCTATTTTTCCGAACAGGTAGATTTCGATCCAGGGGTGGGATCCACCATACTTACAACGGCAGGAAACTATGACGCATTTATAGTGAAACTGGATTCCGGCGGAAACTTCCTTTGGGCGAATAAAATAGGTTCTACTTTTGGAGATTATGCCCACGACCTTACACTTGATGGAACAGGAAATGTTTACGTAACCGGTATTTTTAGCGGCACTGTGGATTTTGATCCGGGAGCAGGGACATCCAATCTTACGAGTGTAAACAACAACAGCTATGAAAGCTTTATACTCAAGCTGACAAATTCGGGTGATTTTACCTGGGTAAAGCAGCTTGGTGGCCAGGCTGATGAATACACGCGCGCCTTGAGTACTGATGATGCCGGGAACCTTTACATTACCGGGTATTTTTATGATACGGTGGATTTCGATCCCGGCGCAGGAACGGATAACCATACTTCAGCCGGTGGATCGGATATTTTTATTCAGAAGCTTTCCTCTGCAGGCGATCTTATCTGGGCTCAGACCATGGGCTCAACCGACAATGACTATTGCCAGGATGTAGACGCAAATGTCAACGGAGCAGTTTACCTGTTCGGTACATTTACTGAAACTGTTGATTTCGACCCGGGACCCGCAACGCTCTCTTTGACCTCCGTTGGTCAGGCTGATATATTTCTGCTCAAACTCAGCGATGGTGGCACCCTCACATGGGTTAAACAGATTGGTTCTCAAAATCAGGACTTCGCACGTGCCCTTGTAACGCACGACTCCGGAGATGTTTACCTGACTGGAAATATACATGACACCATCGACCTCGATCCGGGACCGGGAGTGGCCATGTTTTCCACTGCGGCAGAGGGAACCCCCGCAATCTTTGCTGAGAAGTTCAGCGCTTCAGGCGATTATGAATGGGCTGGTGTTATTGCACCGGATAATAATTGTTACGCCACTGAAATTACTCTAAGTCAGGACGGGTTCGTTTATTTGGTGGGAAGCTATACCGGAACTGGAGACTTCGATCCGGGAACTGGTGTTACGCAGCTTACAGGACTAGCCAATCAGGATGCGTATGTTGTAAAATGGGGTAGTGCGGTTGCCGGATTTTCAGAATCTCTGTTGCCACAACTGCAGGTATGGCCCAATCCAACCACGGGTTCGCTATCCATTGATCTCGGAGCGTACTCCCCGAGTATAGAAATAGAACTGATAGATATTTCGGGCGTATTGATCAAAAAAGAGACTTTTTACAACACGAGTGAGGTAAAAATGAATTTAACAGATAATCAGGGACTGTACTTTGTCCGCGTAAAAAACGCATCCGGTGAGTATCTTATTAAAGTGGTGAAAAATTAATATTATTGGTTCGAACTGTGAACTGACTTGCGCATGAAAGAAGTCTGACACCCAGTGTCGGGCTTTTTTATTGTAGGTCATTTCAAACTTTTTTGAGAATGGTTGGAATAAAAAAATCCGAGGAAATGTGAAACATTTTCAGAGTTTTATGCTTGGGTAAAAGCTCATATCATTTAGATGTTTAATCCAGTCGTGGGGACAACGAAGTAGAAAGGCTGTGGGAATCCTCGGCAGCTTTTCCGATTTTATATGACTTTCTCTTCGTCATCTCAAGGAAAATGAAGTAATGAATTCTGCCCGGGACAAAAAGGAAAAGCGAATTCCTCAAACTCACGCCTTTTCGTGCAGATCTACAAGCTTTTCAGTATTGCCTCAACACTTAAGAAGACAATGTTTTTTTGGTTCTATTTCACTTTTCCAAAATATATGAGGGACACATGCTGTGCAGGACAAAAATAAAACCGTTTCATTGCCGACTTCTTTTCGAAGTTTCCTGATTAGCAATCTGGTATACTGAGCTGCAAAAAATAACTGCCCGCTGTTTGGTGGGGGGGTATTGTTTTATTCTTATATCATCAGCAGAAAATCATCCGAAGAACCTTCGTTGCTCAATAAATCGTGGAAACTTTTTTTAAAATTGTATCGGTTTAAAATATATATCGTAATATTGCAATATAGTTATAAAGCG
>CBFGMW010000077.1:0-8813 GCA_965649925.1 uncultured Fluviicola sp. | reverse complement strand
TACATCTACTTTCTCTTCTTCCGAGAATTGAATTTTTTCTACGGCTTCTTCAATAACTTCAAATCCTTTTGTTCTGCAGGTTTCTGCTAAAGCAGGAGTTGGTTCTATTCCAATTATTTTTTGAAAGTAATTACGCAAGAGCATTTCTTCGCAAAAAGTTCCGAAACCTGCACCAACTTCTAATATGGTATTCTTTCCGGAGCCGTATTTTTCGCAATATTCAATTACACGATCCACCCGCGGAACAAAAATCCGGGATCTTCTGTTTTCTTCTGAAGCAGGGAAAATGTGTTGGTTCCAATATCCGTAATTGGCTGATTGTTTGTAGAATTCAATGATTAATTCCTGGCTTGGCCGCGGGTTCATGTACATGGTTGTACAGTTATCACAAACAAAATAGCTCAGCGTATCTTTTTCATACTTGAACGTTGCCTTTTTACTCTCACAAGCCGGACAATCAACTGCAATGAATTGGCTTTTGTTTTCCAGCAGAAACTGAATATCCTGCTGAACTGCCAGTTCCTGTCCTGCCAATAAATCAGCCGGACGTATATCGTTTTCATTGAATGTTGCCATTAATCCCAAATATTATCTTTAATCCAATTGCCTTGTTCGTCTTTCCACCAAACTCGCGGGTCGCGAAAACGGTCGGCTACTTCGTCGAATTTTGCTTCGCTCCAGCCGGTATATTCCAGCCAGCGTAATAAATCCTTCGATTTAATAGGATCCATTTTTTTTATAATTTCTATTCCCTCTTCACGTGTCATAATTCCGGCGCGGATATCTTTGCAAACATGATCTGTTGCACGGCCGTAACCGAATTTCACGTACTTCATATAATCGTGAATTCCGTTTTCGTGCATGTCATCTAAGTTCGACATGCGGCGGTATGTGCGTTCAAAAGGTTCTTCGTTCTCTAAAAAGCCGTATTCCTTTTTCATCAGTTCACCGTGTTCATTGGCCTCCCATTTGAAGAAATTGGAAATGTAAATTCCCCGAACTCCGACACGTTCAATGTCTTCGTCAGACGGGTACATCCACGGAATCAAATCTTGTTTCTCGAGTTTTTCACCGTATTTCGGTGCCTGCTCAATGAAATCATACCATTCATATCCACGCAAACAGTGTTCGTGTCGGTAACGGTAAGTAAATTCAACCAGATCATTGTATGAATGCATTCCGCCCAAATCCATGAAACCATGTTCTCCCCAAATCATTAACGGAACATTTTGCTGTACCGCAACGCGAATTGGATAGGTGAAGATTCCAGCGTGACCATGCCAGTTCATATCTCCCATCATTTCCATTCCCAATCGGTTCATTGTTTTCAATGTTTCGATACTTGGTGTGAAGAAAATATGATCAACTCCGAATGCCTCGCGCATATTCAACAGGTTTTTCATTCCTGTTGGCGTGTAATTATTGGCGTGGTATGTTACTAAAAGTGGATTTAGCCCGTATATTTTTTTGATAATATGAATCTGGAAGTAACTGTCTTTTCCTCCGGAAACGGGAATGATACAATCGTAATTGCTCCCGTCTTTCGAACGGTATTCTTCAATAATTCTCTCGAATTGCCGTTTTCTTCTGTCCCAGTCAATGTCTATTCTTTGGTTTGCGGCATTGCATCCCGAACACACTCCGTTTTCATCAAATGCCAAAGGAACTGCGCTGCTTTTCGGGTAAACGCATTTACTGCAATAGTTCATTGGAGCTGGTCGTTGCGCGTATTTATCTGACATGTATGTTGTTCTTTTTCAGTAGTTTTTTTGCTCTCGGATAACTGTGCTCTACAAAGTGAAACCAATTTCCGGCAGCGATTCCCGATACGTTTGTTTGTTCGGCCAAATCTAAAAAGTCATATTCATCTGCTGCTCCGCCACAGGCAATAACCGGAAGTTTTGTGTTTGAAACCACTTCACCGATTGTGCCAATATCGTAACCACTTCCTTTACCGTCTCGTTCAATTGCGTTGATGAATAATTCACCTGCTCCAAGCAATTCTACCTCGCGGATCCAATCGAAGATGAGCATTTCAGTATTAACCGTCCCAAATGTAGAAAAAACGACTGGTTTTTTGTCAATCAAACGATAGTCAATTGAAAGCACAACTGCTTGTGAGCCATATTTTTCAGATACTTGCTTTATTAGTTGAGGATTTTCAATGGCACCGGTATTGAGTGTAACTTTGTCTGCACCATTTTTTATCAGAAAATCAACATCTTCCAATGTTCTGATCTTTCCTCCGAAAGTAAGCGGCATAAAGCAGGTTCCAGAAATTTTATTCAGGATGTCTTCTTTCGAACTTACGGCGTCAATTTTATGATCGTCTCTTCCTGAGTCAACTTCATCGTTCCTGGAAATATCGATGTAAATCAATTCATCAACCTGCCAATCGTTGTAACGGCTTGCTTCATTCACCACATTTCCGATCAGCTGGTGTGTTTTGAAATCTTCGCTTCGAACAATCAAGCCGTTTTTGATGTATAAAACCGGAATTAATCTGCGTTTTACCATGCTATAGATTTACAAAGTTTTTGATGATCTGCAGTCCGTTTTTCTGACTTTTCTCAGGGTGAAACTGACAGCCGTAAATGTTACCTTTTTGAAGCATCACGTCAATTTCAATTCCATAATCGCACGTGGCAATTACTTCTGAAGGATTATCCAGTTTGCAATAATAGCTGTGAACAAAATAAACATCGTTTTCTGCAGGGTCAAGATTGAAGGTTAAAGGACTTTCGTTTTTCAAAACCAGGTTGTTCCAGCCCATGTGCGGAACCGGAAGATTATCTGTTTTATTTGAAAGTGAGCTGACTTTTCCCGAAACGAGTCCAAGACCTTTATGTATTCCATGTTCATCACTTTCATCAAGCAATAATTGCATTCCGAGACACAAGCCAAGTAACCATTTTCCTGAAGAAACATAATTTTGAATGGCAACTTCCCAATTGTTCGCCCTCAGATTTTGAATAGCCATTCCGAATGCTCCAACTCCGGGTAAAATTGCTTTTTCGACAGTGGAAAGTTCTTCCGCCGAATTTAGGATCAGTACTTTTCCGCCAACAAATTCAATTGCATTCTTCACTGATGTGAGATTGCCCATTCCGTAATTGATAATGCCGATTGTATCCATATTATGCGATGTCGTCCCAACTTAAAGGTTCTCCGAAAAATTTGTCTTTTGATACTTTCTTTCCCAGAATATCATCCCAGTGAAGAGGATCTAAACCTTTGGAAGGACGAACAATTTTCACGTGTTTTTCGGTAATAATCTCTCCCGCATTAATATCTGCCTGAAAGTAAATACTGCGTTTAAACTGCAGGCTTTTTTCTTCTTCGGGCAGAATATCCAGTTGTATTTTTCCAAGTGACTTATAGGCTCTGTTACATTCTTCAACGAGTTGTTTGAATTCGGCAGGTTCCATAGAAAAGGCCGAGTCAACTCCGCCTTCTGATCGATCGAGCGTGAGATGCTTTTCAATCACTTCGGCTCCAAGAGCAATGGCCGCAACAGAAACTCCAATTCCAATCGTATGATCACTTAATCCGACTGTACAATTGAATTTCTCTTTGAAGACAGGAATTGTTACCAGGTTCGAGTTCTCTTCTGAAGCTGGATAAGTGGAGGTGCATTTCAGAACTGTTATGTCCTTACATCCATGTGCTTTTAATGTTTCAACGGCTGTTTCCAACTGACTTATCTCAGTTGCTCCGGATGAAATAATAACCGGTTTTCCGGTTTGGGCAATTTTCCGGATCAGCGGAATATGATTGTTTTCAAAAGAAGCTATTTTGTAACGGCTAACGTTCAATGTTTCCAGAAAGTCAACTGCTGTTTCATCGAATGGCGAAGAGAAGATCTCGATTCCTATTTCTGATGCGTAATCGAATAATTCTTTATGCCATTCCCACGGTGTCATTGCTTCGGCATACAGGTCGTATAATTTCTTCGACGACCAAAGCGAGTTTTTGTCTTTGATCACGAAATCGTCACTATCATGATTTAACGTAATGGTATCAGGAGTATACGTTTGCAGTTTTATAGCACTTGCTCCGGCATTTTTAGCTGCCAGGATAATGGTTTTTGCGCGCTCAATCGACTGGTTGTGATTGCCGCTCATTTCTGCAATGATGTATGGGAATTTAATCATTTATGCTGGTTCAAAATATCTTATTTCTTCCTTGTATAACTTTTGTTCAATGATTGTGAAAGTGTTCAGCTGTAAAATTGAAATGCATACAATACATCTACACTGATGTCTGGTTACTCGTATCTATTGAGGTGAATTTGTTTTTTAATGAAAGAAATCTTGATTCATAATACCTGAAACTTATTTTACTTAAAAACAAAGTAAAGATAAAAGCAATAACGCCAATAGAAAATAAAGTAATGAAATTAGTTTTCGGAAAATGTAATATGCGAACCAGAATATCAATTATGGTAATAGCTATCGGGTGAATTAAATATATACCATAAGTATATTTTCCCCATTTATTTGCGAATGACAGATTTGAAAGATTCAATATTGATTTTCTTTTCGTAATAGCCTGAGCAGCGATAATTAATGCAAAAGAAAAGGCTATAAACACTCGTCCGATAGCCGTGCCATATTTAAAAGAAAAGATTGACTCAGACCAGAAAACTAAACAGAACGAGAAAATAAAGAGAACAATATGGATTTGTGTAGAACTGTTTTCAAACAAAGACCTGATTTTTATATTTGATTTTATTAATAGAGCCATTAAACCTCCAATGCCAAGGTCAAGCAATACCGAAAAAGTATGAAAATATAAAACCACACCATCATCATTATTCATTATCCGAAAAAGAATGGATCCTATAATAACGAGTAATATACCATAAACCCAGAGTTGTCTTCTTAAAAAGAAGAGTAATGGCCAAAACAAATAAAATTGTTCTTCAATTGAAACAGACCACGTAATGTTTTGCGACATAGCATCACTACCAACATGAAATTTTTCTATGTGGATTACGTCAAAATTACTCAAAAAGGATAGGTGATAGAGAATGTTTGACCCAAGTGGATTATTCATTCCAAACATCGATTTCAGTGCAGGATAAATCAAAAATGAAAAACCAACTACTAAAAAATATAATGGCCAAATTCTAAGAACCCTCCTCATGTAAAATTTTTTGACAGATATTTTGAGGTTTAATTCATATTCACTGATTAGAAGATACGTGATTAAGAACCCTGACAACACAAAAAATATAGAAACACCTGTTCCACCGTTACTTATTGTGTTAAGTAGTTTCTCCCAAAAAGTATTTTTAATTGGCAGATATTGGTATGATGGGCTAATAGCATGTCCAAGAAAAACCATTAGTGCGGCTATGAATCGAATTGAATCTAAATTCTTAAAATATAATTTGTCCTGATTCATGAATGTTTTGACTTTGAATCAAAGGACATACTCTGGATAGAAATTCTCATAGGTTGATTCATTTTCAGTAATTATTAAGGTCTCAAGCAAATCATTTCTAAGCTTGAATGTCCTTGAATATCCAGGGTTTTAACGAATTTAAAGTTAGCTTTTTCAAATGATTTGATGGAGCCAATATTCTCTTTTTTAATAAACGCACTGATTCGGGTAACAGGATGTTTCTCTGAAAAGACCCGCGATCCGAGTGCGATAATTTGAGAACCGTAGTTTTTACCACGATGTACAGGAGCGACGATAACTCCTATTATAGCCTTATCTCCGGAAAAAGAAAAACGAACCATTCCGATTGGAATAGAATCTGCTTCAAAGATCAGGATCGTGTCTTCCTGCTTCAAACGCTGTTCAAACCAGGATAAATGGCCACTCCATTCAATTGGTTCAGAATTGAAAGAGTTCTTTCTTGTTTCCGGATCGTTTGACCAATCAAAAACCAGTTTTGCATCTTCTATTGTAGCTTGCCTGCTTGTAATCATAGGAAACAATTTGAGATGAATGTATGAATTCGATCTTCGGCATTTCCATCAATCAGCTTTTTTTGCTGTTCGAATAATCTTTCCTGAACTTCTTTGTTTTCAGCGTTTTTGAGCAGAGAATTGAAATATTCTGAGTTCGCTTTTAATTTTGCCGGATCAATTTCGAAAGCGGCGTTATGGTGTATAATCTGTATGTGAAGTAATTGCTGATTGTCATACAAACAAGTTGTGAAAACCAATTTACGTAATGCAATCATTTCACAGGCAATGGTGCTTGAACTGACCAGGCAGATTGAATATTTCTCTGCGGTTTGAATAAGCTCCTGTGCTGAAAGGTTAAAGTATAATTGAAGTCCTGAATTACTTTCACTCAAACGTTTCAACGCTTCAAAATCAGCCCCGGTTTTTGGATATAAAACGCCGATTCGCGCGAATACTTTTTCAGACAGAAGTTTCTCAACTATACGCAGGGAATTAGACGATTCATCTGTTCCGCCGAAAGCAATGAAAACGGAGTCGATTGATTGAAATTTAAATTCTTTGTTTCGTGCAGCTTCCAGAAATTCAGGGCGCAGCAAACTGTAATTCAATCCTCTTCCGGGAATATTTTGCTCATTCACAGATGAGTTGAACCAATGTTTTGTTGGATAGAGTTGTTGTTTGAAGTCGGAAATTTCCACAAAGGGGATTTCACTTTTTATTAGAGTGGAAATAAGATTCGAATTGAATCCATAGCTGTCTAAAATAACTAAATCGAAGATGTTGTAATGCTCAAATTTTTCAAAATCATCTGTTTGAAGCAGATTAACAGTTGTTTTTGGTAAATCCGGATTATTAGACAGTATTGAAACCCTGAAATTGCCTGAAATAATTTGAGCAAGAGCTGCTGATCTGTAAAAATGTCCAAGTCCATTCCCTGGACCGGCTTCACAAACAATTAATACCGACTTCATGACCTGAGCAGTTGATACTTTAATTCGGCAAGTTTCCAATCTTCTTCGTTATCAATATCCTGAACAAGCGATTCGGGAAACTCAAAATAACCGGTTGCATCTGTGAAAAACGATTGATGATCTTCAAAAATCGTTTTGTCGAGCATGTAAAACTGACCTGTATCGTGATAGAATATTTCCAAATCCTGTGTTCTGGTTTGAGCGTATTCCGGGTGTTTGAAATTTGCCAACCCATTGTTTAACGAAATTGCTCGTTGAATCGGATGTTCGTATCTGGTGATCGCTACAACTGAGTTCAGCTTTTCGGATTCCAGTTTCTGAACGGAAGTTTGAATCATTTCAGGCGTTACGAAAACCGAAGTTGGATATACGCAGCAAATGGTTTCGAATGATTCTCCGTTTAATTTCAATTGGTCAAGAACTTCTTTGATCACCGGAAAAGTAGCTGCAGTATCAGAAGCATTTTCGGCACTCCTCACAAACGGAACTTCAGCTCCGGCTTGTTTGGCAGCTGCCGCAATTTCCTCATCGTCCGTTGAAACAATAATTCGATCGAAAACACCTGATTTCACTAGTGTTTCTATTGGATAGGCGATGATCGGTTTTCCATGAAAAAGCTTAATGTTTTTGCGAGGAATACGTTTACTTCCTCCACGTGCCGGTATGATCGCTATTCTACTTTTCATAAAATGCATCAATTGTATCTAAGACAAATTGAATTTCTTCGTTTGTCAGAGCGGGGAACATTGGAAGAGAGAGACATTGTTCGTAATACTTTTCTGCAACAGGGAAATCGCCTTGTTTCCATCCTTTTTGCGTGTAATATGGCATCAGGTGAATGGGGAAATAGTGGATTTGCGCAAAAATATTCTTCGAGCGCAGGTAATTGTATAATTCCAGCCGGTCTTCCACAAGAATCACATACAAATGGTAAGCATGTTCTTCTGAAAAGCGACTGTGGTTTTTTATGTAAGAGCGGGAATCGAAACGTTGGTTGTAAACCTGGGCAATTTCCCGTCTTCGTTTTAATCCTGCGTCTGCTTTCGACAACTGCGAATTTCCAAGTGCTGCCTGAATGTCGGTTAACCGGTAGTTGAATCCGAGCTCCTGCATTTCCATGTACCAAAGTGGATAATTGTCTTTTCCACCGGTCAGTTGAACGTCATTCGTAAGTAAATCTTGCTCACGCGTGATTCCATGGGTGCGTAGTTGGAGCAATTTCCTGTAGAAATCTTCCTTGTTGGTGGTAATCATTCCGCCTTCACCACAGGCAATATGTTTTACCGGGTGAAATGAAAAAACAGAAAGATCTGTTAATTCTCCTGAACCGGATTTCGTTTTTGTTAAAGACGTTTTTCCTCCAGGACTATGGCAAGCATCTTCCAGAATCCATAATCCGTAATGATCCGCCAATTTTTTTAATGCTTCAAAATCACAAACTCTTCCGGCAAAATTCACGGCAATTATTCCGGAATAAGCAGTTGGATCATTTTGAAGCAACGTCTCCACTTTTTTTACATCAATCAGCCACGAGTCAGCTTCAATGTCTACAAATTCAATTTCTCCGCCTACGTATTCGATACAATTGGTAGAAGCAACAAAAGACAGGGGTGGAGCTATTATTTTTTTCGAGGTATCCAAACAAAGCGCTGCCAGATGAAGCGCGGCAGTTCCGTTGGCAACAGCAACAGCGTATTTTGAGCCGACATACTCTGCGAAGTTTTTTTCAAAAGTTGCAATATGTGGCCCCTGAGTCAGAAAATCAGATTGCAGTACATCAATTACCGCCTGAATGTCGTTCTCGTCTATTGTTTGTTTGCCGTATGGAATCACTTTGTTATTCATTCGGCATTTGCGTTTTGATCTTTTCAGTGAGTGTTTCAACCGTTTCCCACTCTTTATTGTTTCCTGAATTATA
>CBFGMW010000076.1:0-8851 GCA_965649925.1 uncultured Fluviicola sp. | reverse complement strand
ACAGATGCCAGCGCGAATAATGTTGGCGTAGGATCAGATTTGACCAATGTTTCAGCAGGTAACTATTCCGTAGAAGTAACAGACGGAAACGGTTGTATCAGTGCTTTCGGTCCGTTTGCAGTGACTAATTTCACCGCTCCGAATGCACCAACGGCAAGCTTTGATAATCCTTCACCATGTATCAATAACGCAATAACCGGAACTACTCCTGTGGTTGCTAACGCTGGTTATAGCTGGACCGGTCCGAACGGATTTACAGCAAACACCAATTCTTTTACCATTAATCCTGTTTTGCTTGTCAATACAGGAAGTTACTGTGTTTCGATATCCGTAAACGGCTGCCAAAGTGCCCCAACATGCATTGATCTGTCAGTTAATTCGATTCCAATCATTTCAGTTGCGGCAAATAACCAGGATTCTACTGCGTGTATAAATCAAATCGTTACTCTTAATGCTGCCGGAGGAAACAGCTATCAATGGACGGGGCCAAACGGATTCTCAGCTGCAGGCTCATCTGTTTCGATTAACGGACAATCGGTTAATCAGAGTGGATATTACTATGTAACCGGTATGAGCGGCCAAAATTGCTCTGCGAATGATTCTATTTTGGTGACGATCAATCCGCTTCCGGCCATTAGTTTATCTTCCAATTCCTCTCAAAACGACTTATTCTGTTCCGGATCGAACGTTCTGTTAGTTGCAAACGCTTCGGGAAATATAGAATGGATCGGGCCAAACGGATTCAACAATTTCAACGATTCGATTGTTTTCAATCCTGCAGTTATTGATCAATCAGGAACTTACATTGTATCAGTTAGTGATACCAATAATTGTGTTGCAACGGATTCATTAACCATTCAAATTCAAGATGCCGATTTCGGTGGGATTAACGGAAACGAAGAGCTTTGTATCGGTGAAACACTGCAATTAACAGCTTCAGGAGGAAATTCCTACACCTGGTCGGGACCAAATATGTTTGTTAGCTCTGCCTCAAACGTAACTATTCCTGGCATGACACAAAATTCAGCCGGAATATATGTTGTTGAAATTACCGACAGCATGGGCTGTCAATCAACAGATTCAATCAATGTTGCCATTGTGGTTACGCCAGAATGTTTATTCATTCCGGGATTAGTAACTCCCGATTTCGATGGTCATAACGATACGTGGGAAATAAACGGATTAGATCAGTTCCCGGAAGCGCAGGTTGATATTTTCAATCGTTGGGGAAACCTGGTTTACAGTGTTTCTCCTTATTCTACGCCTTGGGCCGGTGAAATCAATGAAGGTTTGTCTATTGACGGATCAGATGGAAAAGTACCGCTGGGAACTTATTTCTATCTCATCCGATTGAATGATGAAATGAATACTGAGTACAAAGGTTATGTTGAACTTCAATACTAAACGGAGCATGAAAAATTTAGCAATTCTTTTACTCGCTTTGATCAGTGTATTCGGAGTTCAGGCACAGCAGGATGAACAAATGTCGTTGTACATGCAGAATCCGCTGTACTACAATCCGGCTTACGCAGGAAGCAGGCAATCAATAAGTTTTGTTTCTCTTGCCCGTTTTCAGTGGGTTGGATTCAGCGGTGCGCCTATGTCGCAATGGTTTAGCGTTCACAGTCCCGTTTTAAATAACAACTTAGGAATTGGCGGACATTTCGTAAACGATAACATCGGAAGCAGTAACAGAACAACTGCGTATGCTGATCTAAGTGCCGGAATTCAGCTGAATAAAAAAGGAGCCCGGCTTGCGGCAGGATTATCGGCCGGTGTCGATTTTCTGAGCTTCGATTTTACAAATCTCCAGGTAACCGATGTGAATGATCCGTACTACGGACAACGTTTTTCAAGTACGAAACCGAATATTGGCGCAGGATTGTATTATTACAGCGATCGTCATTATATCGGGATCTCTTCTCCCCGTCTGTTCGAAGCAAAAATCGACGATGCCTCAACTTTGGTGACTACTCTGAACAAACGGCATTTCTTTTTTGCCGCCGGAACTGTTTTCGACTTAAACAGCGTAATAAAATTCAAACCGTCAACCATGATCAAATACACACCGGAAGCGCCACTCACAATGGATTTCAATGCAAGTTTCCTCATGTATGACAAAATGTGGCTTGGTGCAATGTATCGTTTCAACGAATCACTGGGACTTTCGGCAATTATCAAGATCAAAAACTGCCTGCAGGTTGGTTATGGATATGATTTCCCCATTAACGGTTTGAGAACTTATCAATCAGGCTCACACGAAATTTTGTTGACTTACGACTTCAATTTCAAAAAAGCAATCTACAACTCTCCACGATATTTCTGACATGCTCAAACATATTCTCCTCCTCTCAATTGTTTTTCTAATAGCGTTTTCCGGCTTCAGCCAGGCGAAACAGCGCAAGGCAGACGAACATTTTGCTAAACTGGAGTATTTTTCCGCCGCACCCATCTATTCGGAACTCGCGAAAGGAACTATTTCCGGAAAAGGAAAGCTCAATTGGGAGAACGTGCGCAAAGCTGCAATCTCGAACAAGAATATTTTTCAATATAACAAAGCCAGGTATTATTACGACAAACTGCATGAAACCAACAGGCTGACGGAAGCCGATTACGTTGAATACATTGATCTGCTCCGCGTAATTGGAAAATATGATGTGGCCGAACTTTTACTCGACGATGCAGTGAAGGTTTATCCGAACAACAATTTTGTGCAGTTATTGAAAGATAAAAACACCGATTTCGGTCATTTACTGGCTGATTCGTCCATCTACTTTATTGAGCCGTTATCGATCAATTCCGGTTTATGAGACTTTTGTCCGGCGTTTTATAACAACGGAGTGCTTTTCATGTCGAAATCTAAAAATGCCGGTTTTCTAAATGGAAAATACGGCTGGGACAACAGTTATTTCATCAATATGCTGTTTTCATCTTATGATATTGACAGTTCATTGAACAAACCAAAAGTTTTGAAAGACGCATTCTTTTCAAGGGCTCACGACGGACCGGTTTCTTTCAGTCCTGACGGAAAATCGATGGTAATTACCAAAAACACGTTGGGGAAACACGACGATAAAGAAGTGGTAGTTCTGGCAATCTATTTCTCAAAGCTGATTGATAGCGTTTGGCAGGAAGTAACCCCGTTCCAGTTTAATAATCAGGCTTACAACGTTGGTCATGCTTGTTTTTCAGCTGACGGAAACCGTATTTATTTTGCCAGCGACCAGCCCGGCGGATTTGGCGGTGCCGATTTGTATTACTCTGATAAAAATGGAGATTCATGGAGCGAGCCTGTAAACCTTGGCGAGAACATCAATACTGATCAGGACGAATTGTTTCCGCATGTAACTTCCACTACACTCTATTTCTCATCGAAAGGGCATTTCGGAATTGGAGGACTGGATGTTTTCTCTACCAACATTTCCCTGAACGGAGCGGTTTTAAATATGGGAGCCCCAATCAATACTTCGTTCGATGATTTCGGGATTATAGCACTTCCTTCGGAAAAAGGCGGATTCTTTTCTTCCAACAGAGGCGATTTTGTTGACCGCATTTACAGCTGGACGAGAAAAGACCCGCTGATTTTCTTTGATGGCGGAATTTATGCCAATTACACGGAAAAAGAACCGTTTATCAATCATTATCTTGTGATGAAAGACATTACAACGCTGGAAACAGATACTTTGTTTACCGATTCAACCGGCCGGTTTCAAACACAACTTTTCGTCAATCACGATTATATCTTCAAAACCGAAGAACAATACTTCGAACTGAAAGCACCGCTGAACATTTCTACTGCCGGAATAATAAAGGATACCACACTTACCGGAGATTTACTTCTGGATCCGTTAACGATCATCGTTTCATTGAAAGTCATTGAAAAAGGAACAAATATTCCGATTGCAAATGCGAAAACTACCGTATTCAGCTTCTTAACCGGTAAAGACACCGTAATGATGACTAACACAGTAGGTTTGGTTACGCTGCAGGTTGACCGGTTTACCGAATACCAGGCACATGCAGGAAAGCGCGGCTACGTTGACGATCAGACAAAATTCAAAACCGATGATCAGGGAGATAAAGTCATAGAATTACTTCTTCAGCTGCCGCAAATTAAGAAAGGCGACAAGTTTAAACTGGAAAATATTTTCTACGATTACAACAAATCAACTTTAAGACCTGAAAGTGCTGCATCACTCGATAAATTAGCCGAATTCCTGATTGAGAACAAACTGAAAATAGAACTTGCTTCTCACACAGATGCACGAGGCTCTATAACCGGAAATCAGAAGTTATCGCAAGCCAGAGCTCAAAGCTGTGTAGATTACCTGATTAAAAAAGGCGTTCCGAAAACCAGTATTATTGCCAAAGGTTACGGAGAAACACAGCTAATCAATCGTTGTAAGGACGGAGTAACCTGTTCAGAAGAAGAACATCAGGCCAACCGGCGAACGGAAGTCAGGATTTTATGATTTCAGAGAGCTGCCGGGCTTGCCAAAAGTAATCATACGCTTGTGAAAAGTCATGATATGCTCTGACACAACGATCATGCGCCTGCGAAAAGTGGTTATACGCTTGTGAAAAGTCGTGATGCGCTCTCTCACAACAGTCATGCGCTTACAAAAAATGGTCATGCGCCCTGAAAAGGTAGTTATGCTCTTGTGGAAAGTGATGATTCCCAACATGAATAACCACCATGCATCGGAAAAAAGTCATGATGCGCTTGTAAAAAGTGGTTATCCGATCCCGATACAAAACAAGTTGGTTTGTGGGAAACCTGCCGCGCTCCTTGAGAATATAGATTAATTAATTACTACTCTTTTTACAACCGTGTTTCCTCTTTCATTGACAAGCTGAACAAGATAAATCCCCTGGTCCAGGTGTAAATTGATCTGTTTTTCAGTTGTACTCATTGGAGCCCGAACCAAAGATCCGGCAACAGAGTATACTGTAATCAGTAATTTTTCATTTCCGGAACGTCTTATACTGAAATCTCCGGAAGAAGGATTTGGAAATAGCATCATATCATTCTCTATCAGCTCATCAGTTCCAACAAAGCCAAAAATAACCGTCTCGCAATGCTGATCGTTGGAAACATTCAAATCGGCTAATTCGTTTACAAAACTGGAATAAACACAAACTTCCGAATGTATTTCAGGTCCTGAGAAAGCATTGATATAACTTCCAACGCTGCCTAATTCCAGCTGCATGGAATCGCCCGGTAAGAGATTTAATCCTGTAAAATACCAGCGCTTCATCTGTTCATTACAAATTCCTGGTCCCAAATCCCTGTTTAAACGAATAGATTGAACCGGAAACAGTCCTTCATTCTTTATGGTCACTTTCACAACGGCATCAATCTCATAAACATTCGGACTTGAAACCAACACCGCCGATTGACTTAGCACTTCAAAGGCAGTTAGTGCCACATCTGTTTGTGGAATCGCCGGTGAAACCAAATTGATCTTTCTGTAAAGAACTGATCGCAGTCCTGAATACTGAGTTAAATTATAAGTTACCCCCACAGAAACCCTGTTCGGGTAGAAATCACTTGCTAAAGCTCCGACCAAATTATCTCCGTATAGTTCAGATTGCTGATTTTGAAGCGAAATACTCAACCTTCCAAGTGATACAGCGCTTCCAACATGTTGAAGATAAGCAATAGTAGAATCGTTCAAAAACCGGAGTTGTACAACATCTCCAAAATCAATCAACGGTTCCGAATCAACTAAATTAAGCGATAGATCATACTGAAAGATAGAATCTGAAGTGGTGAGATAAATATGAGTATCGTTTTCAATCATTCTGGCTGCCTGAGTTGTAAACGATTTCAATTGCGTGGTGTTTCCAAGCGCATCAAATCCGATAAGTAAGTTATTTCGAATTCCTATGGCGCTGTAACCAGTTGCATTGATGAATTGTTGGTACTCCTGGTTTCCGGAGACAGAAATGCTGTCAATCAAGGTTCCCGATTCATCGTATTCAAGTATTGACGGTTGATTGAATACACCCCACAATTGCGCTTTCACGTGATTATTAGATAAACATGTCAATCCATTGAAATAACGATACTCATCGGCCATATATTCCTTAAACAAAGTCATTGATCCCAGGTCGTTTATTTTCCAGATTTGCGATTTAATTCCTGCCAATACATCGCAAGTCTCCATATTGACAACGGCTACATAAACTCCTCCGTCTCCGGTTGAACATACTCCTGTTGTTTGAGTTGTTTCCCCTGACGCAATGGGCAGCGACCACAAAGTGTTATTCATGGAATCGATGTACGAAACCACAACGTTCGAGAAATAACTGTTTTCGTGATATACATTCCGAACTAAAAACGAACCTTTATGGTTTGCAATTACTCCCCCGGAAGTACTAAAATAACTTTCGTTATACCCCTGTTCTCCTAACAAACCCTGTGCGAAAGAAGTTGAAGAAGATATAATAAACGCGAGAAAGAATAGGCAGCGATCCAACATAACACAGGTTTTAGTGACAATCAAATATACGAAGTTCGGTTTCAGCAACAAACTCATGCGGAAAGCTGTAAATTTGTATAAAAACAATACCATGTTCGTAGAAATCAATCCATATAATATCGACAATCGTTTAATTGACCAGATTGTCCGGGAATTGCGTAAAGGAGAGCTGGTTATTTTCCCTACCGATACAGTTTACGCGGTTGGCTGTGATGTAAAAAACAAAAAAGGATTGGCCGAACTGGCAAAGTGGAAAGATGTAAAACTGAATCAGGCAAATTTTTCAATGATTTGCAGCGATTTGAGCCAGGTTTCAGATTATGTAAAACCGCTCGACAAGGCTAGTTACCGCTTATTAAAGCACAATCTGCCCGGGCCTTTCACCTTCATTTTAGACGCTACGAATGAAGTTTCCAAGCTTTTTGATGCAAGTAAAAAAGAGATTGGGATCAGGATTCCGGACAATGCCATTGCAATTGCTTTGGTGAAAGCGCTGGGAAATCCGATGGCTTCTACTTCCCTGCATGACAGCGAAGATGAAATAACCGATTATTTCGTAGATCCAACTTCCATTTACGAGCGTTATGACGAAGAAGTCGCTAATATTATTGATGGCGGTTTGGGGAACCTGGAAGCTTCTACTATTATCGATCTTACGAATGGAGAAGTTGAGATCATTCGCCAGGGAATTGGTAAAATCGAAATATAATTGAACCAATATGATCGTAATCATCAATTGCGGGAGTACAAAAACGCCATACATTCAGGATATGGTGGAAGAATATGAAGATTCTGAAGTAATTGGAATGTTTGATTTTGATTACGAGAAATATCCGCATGCAACCGGATTTATCATTTCCGGGGCACCCATTCTAATTACCGAAAAAGATCCTGAACCTTATTTAGAACGATTCACCTGGCTGAAAACAACCGAAAAACCCGTTCTCGGAATTTGCTTTGGTCATCAAATGCTCGGATTGACTTTTGATGCATTAGCCAACCGGCAAAAAGAAGACCGCGATCTGCAAACCGTTGAGATCATCGCGGATTGTCCGCTTTTCGATAGGATGCCGAATGAAATTGAATTCATGGAAGACCATTGCGAGAGCGTTTCTATTCCAAAAGGCTTTATTCACGTTGGAGTTTCAGATGCCTGTATCAACGAAGCCATGATGCATGAAAGTAAGCCGCTGTATGGCGTTCAGTTTCACCCGGAAGTTTCAGGAAACAACGGTGCCGTGCTGTTTGAAAACTTTGTGAATATCTGTTTGGGGAAAACTGCACAGGCTTGGTAATATTTACGACTTTCGTAAAATGGTGTTAAATCGCGTTTGGATCGGAATGTTTGTGGTTGCAATTGTGATGGGTTTCTCAAAACTCATTTTCTGGCAGGACACCTGGATTCTGAAGAATATGATGGATGGCTTATTTACAGCTGCCGATGAAGCGTTCAAGTTAGCATTATTCATGACCGGAATACTCTGTCTTTGGATGGGTTTGATGAAGATCGGAGAGGAAAGTGGTGCAGTAAACATCATGTCCCGGCTGGTAAACCCTCTTTTTTCAAAATTATTTCCTGAAATACCAAAAAATCATCCTGCAATGGGAAGTATTATGCTGAATTTCTCAGCTAACATGCTTGGCCTCGATAATGCAGCTACTCCGGCAGGCTTACGAGCTATGTCACAATTGCAGGAGCTAAACCCGAGTAAAGATACGGCGTCGAATGCGCAAATCATGTTCCTTGTCCTGAACGCATCCGGCCTAACAATCATCCCTGTGTCCATCATTGCCGCACGAACCTCCGCTCACTCTACCGACCCAACCTCAGTTTTTATTCCTATTCTGCTTACCACCTATTTCGCAACCTTAGGCGGGCTTATTTTTGTTGGAATTCGACAAAAAATTAAACTCTTCAATCCGGTAATTCTTGCCTATGTCGGTACTTTAACTATCCTGATAGTAGGTCTGTTATGGTTTTTAAGCACTCATCCACAAGACATCGACTGGGTTTCCAGGATTCTCAGCAGTACAATTATTTTCGGTTTTATTGCTTTTTTCATTACCATGGCAGTTCTTAAGCGAATTGCTGCATTTGAGGTGTTCATTGACGGTGCAAAAGAAGGTTTCCAGGTTGCGTTGAATATTCTCCCATACCTGGTTGCCATGCTTTGTGCAGTAAGTTTATTTAAAAGCTGCGGTGCCTTAACCGATTTAATGGATTCTATAAAATGGATCTTAATTCAATTCGGAATAGTATCTACCGAATTCGTGGATGCACTTCCTGTGATGCTTATGAAACCATTTTCAGGAAGTGGTGCCCGGGGTTTGATGGCTGATAACATGACTACTTATGGTGCTGATTC
>CBFGMW010000075.1:0-8914 GCA_965649925.1 uncultured Fluviicola sp. | reverse complement strand
ATTTCAATTCGTCGGAGATCAATTTTTCTGCTTCGTTCCATTCCTCAGGAGAAACTTCCAATGTTTCCAATCTTACTTTGTCGAAGCGCTCAGTGAATTGTTTCAGCGCAGAATCGCCGTTTTGTTTTACTTCACCGAAGATTTCTTTTATCAAAGTCTCCAGATTATCGGCTTGTAATACTGGTCGTGCCAAATTCAGCTTCAATTCCTGCTGCGAAGGATTAATCAATATTTTCATAACTAAGAAATCATTTTTTCGATTGGACAAACAAGAATTCCTTCGGCACCGGCTTCTTTCAATTGCTGAACTATCTGCCAGGTTTCTTTTTGTTTCACAACTGAATGAACACTCACCCAACCATCAATTGCCAGTGGAAGAATCGTAGGGCTTTTCATTCCCGGGAGAATTGTACAAATAGTTTCGAGCTGGTCTTTCGGTGCGTTCAACAAAATGTATTTATTCTCGTTTGCTGCCAAAACCGATTGAATACGAAAAACCAATTGATCGAGCAAAGGTTGTTTCTCCGAATCGAAATTAGCGCCTTTGATCAGCACCGCTTCCGAATACAGAAATGGGAATACTTCCCGTAGATTGTTCTGAAAAAGCGTGTTTCCGGTTGAAACGACATCAGCAATTGCATCAGCCAAATCAAGCGACGGAGCAATTTCTACCGAGCCGGAAATAGTGTGAATCTCGGCTTCTATTCCCAAACCGGACAAATATTTCCGAACTGTATTCGGGTAAGAAGTCGCTATACGTTTTCCTTCCAAATCATTTGCATTCTGAATTTCAGAAGCTTTCGGAACAGCGAAAGAAACCCGGCATTTCGAGAAATCGAGTTTCTGAACAATTTCTACCGGCGTTTCGTCTTCCTCCAGCAGATTAGAACCAACAATGCCTAAATCCACCACGCCATCGGCCACGTACTGCGGAATATCGGCGTTTCGGAGAAACAGCAGTTCTGCCGGATAATCAGACGTAACAACTTTGAGTTGTCCGTCGCGGTAATCGACTTTCAATCCGCATTCCCGGAGAAGTTCGAGTGAACCTTCCTGCAAACGACCTGATTTTTGTAAAGCAATAATTAAACGTTTCACGTTTTAAATTATGGCTTGACTTTCAAGAAGAGTATTGGAACAAAAAGACAACAAAAAACCCGCTTGAAAGCCAAGCGGGTTAAAGATTATAGATATACGATGATCTCAACAGAGCTTAGCTGTGTGCGCGATGATGATGATGTAATTGTGTCATTTTCATGTGGCAAAAGTAATTCAGTTTTTTTAATTATCGTTCTTTCTGTGAAATTTATTTATGATTCGGCACTTTCAGCCACAAAAAACAACAGTAGTTTTTGATGCATTTATTTGTGACTTTGAACCAATGAGGTTCTTGCCTGTAAAGTAATTTCAGTGTATCAAACTGGATTATGAAAAGCACATTTACAATGAAAACAACCATCCAATCAAAATGCAGTATTTTTTCACTCAAATTATCTCTTCTATTTTGCGCACTGCTGACTATTACAAAGATTCACGCGCAATTCGAATTCCCGAGGATAGTTGGTTGTTACGGCATTAGTGTTTTAAATGAAAACGGAGAGAAAATATCCTTTAAAAAAGGTTCAGCATACAGCTTAAGAATTGATGGTAATGTGTATACAGTTCCTCAAACACCCATTCTGAAAGTTCAGGAGGATGAAAGTGAGAATATAATCAATCTTGAACCACCAACGCAGGCAGATCAGCCCAGAAACTACAATCCTCCGGAAATCTGCTTATTCAGTATCAACGACCTCACTCCACCAATATATCCCGAGTCAAAAAATGCTCAGGTGGAAATAATACATGGTTCAGACACGATGTTTTTCCATTCAGGGCGGTATTCTTATTCACTAAAATTTAAACCCGGACATTATTACTTTCCATTTTGGATAAATGAAATGTATGAATTAAAACCAAAATGCACGAAAGATATTCGCTTCATGAACCTTGATGACCAACGTCATTTCCTTGTTTCTAAAGCCGATTATAACCGTATTTCCAAAAGCACAGATTTGACATGGTTGGACGATCAAATTGCCGATAATTTCGCTGAGGGTTATTTTAAAGTTGAAAAGCAAGTTGACTCAATTCGATTCAATCAAACATTTGATAAATATCCAATTCAACAGTTCCACACAATTTATCCTACCACAAATAAGGATTTATATCTTGGATTTATACGATGCAACAGTAGTACAAATCATGCTTATAATTTTGTGCCTTGTATTCTAAATAATAAAGAAAACACTATCACGTACGAACCTTACAAAAACGACCTCACAGCTTATAAGTTTCACTGGATATTTGCAGATACTTTCAACCAAATCTATTATCAAACTCTGTCGGCACTGGACCCATCTGATAATGCGGACATCGCCAACAATCAGACAAAAAACCTATGGAAACCACTGGTTTTGAAATCCACGGATGAAGGAAAAAGCTGGACCAAGGACACCTTGTTAATTTCATTAATCGAAGAAAAAGTGCGTTATCACATTTCTCTTCATGATGGAACTCATTCGGCAGGTAAGGCAGAAATAGACCATGCTCTGGCAGAACAGGCAGCAATGCAAATCTTATTTTTAGATCAATCTCATAGCGTTATTTCGTTCAGTTTGCGCACGTATTTCAAGAAGACAGACATGAAACAAGGCATTTATTACCTAGTGAAAAACGGGCAAGTGATTGATTCCTGCAAATCACCCCAATTGGGTTTCAACGATTATGTATCCGATTACTCCTCCATTTTAACGAAGGATACAGTAATGATTGGATCCTGGTATATTAGATCAGGTAATGAAACTCGCGAATCCGATTTTACTCAACTGATTGTCAAGGAGAAAAATCAATGGAAATTTCAGAACGTTCATCACAATCAAAGTCATGATCCGAAAGAAGTAATAAAACCAGAGCCAAAGCATCAGAACTTTGAGATAACCGGTGAGAAAAATATTCGTTTCAAAGACGGATCATCTCTTACGATGTCGGATGAAATTACTTCAATTCCCGACTGGTACAGATCCCTGATTCTTGAAAACGGAAATCAAATTTACATTTTGAACAAAAACTCGAGTACCAACTGGATTTCTTTCGACCAAGGGAAATCGTGGTATTTCTATCCGAAGCTCATCGATGATTTAAGCTCAAAATGCGATATCATTGAAACTGAAAATGGGGTTATTTCCATTTTTAACGCATCGAAATTAACTAAGACAAAGTATCGGTTTGTGAAGGAATGATTGAAGAGTGCGTTCTAACGGAGTTTGATAGCTTCAGAGTCATTTGACTACCAAAGAAGTAGACAACAACCATCCTTCGAAAAATCAATTTTGAAATTAATGACTGATTTTCGCAATTAGTAATTCTACATTCGTACTTTAGTTAAATGTCCTTCATTCTCGACAATATCATTTTCATTCTCGCCATGATTTTCCTGGCGCTGTTCGGGTGGTTCTGGATCAGTTACAGGAAAGTGGCGCACCCGAAATGGAAACAGCCTACAGAAGCTTTTCCTCCTGACTGGAGAATGGTTTTAAAACTGGAAGTGGCCTTTTACAATGCGCTTGATCAGCAAAAGAAATCGAGGTTTGAGTTTAAAGTACAGGAGTTTTTACTGAACTGTAAGATTACCGGGGTTAAAACCGAAGTAAACCTGAATGATCAGCTGCTGGTTGCTTCGAGTGCTGTGATCCCAATCTTTGCTTTTGACAACTGGCGTTATACAAATATCCGCGAGGTTCTGCTCTATCCTACTACATTCGACCGGCAGTTTCAGTTTGAAAATCAGGATTCTGAACGCAGGATTCTTGGAATGGTTGGCAGTCACAACATGGAAGGTTTGATGATTTTATCGAAAGAAGCTCTGGAATTGGGCTTTAAGAACGAAACCGATAAACGAAACACTGCAATTCACGAATTTGTGCATTTGATTGATAAATCGGATGGTGAAGTAGATGGAATCCCACATAATCTTCTTGAAAAACAATACATCATTCCCTGGCTGCATGTGATGAATGAAGAGGTTGAGAAAATAAGAAAAGGGAAATCGGATATTGATACTTATGGCGTAACAAATCGTGCAGAGTTCTTTTCGGTAGCCAGTGAATATTTCTTTGAAAGACCGGAGTTACTGGCAGATAAACATCCGGAATTGTACGAGGTGCTGGAGCGTATTTTTGTTCATAAACACAGCTTGTAACGAACTGTAATTAACGAATTAACTAATTAAATTAGTTTTATGAAAACTCAATTCTACCCTTTGTTTCTTGCTGCGCTCTGGTTAGTGGCGTCCTGTTCGTCTTCTGAGGATGGCGAATCAACTCAGATTAGTATCGAACCCAGATCAAAAGAAGCCAAATTAACGAATGATGATCCTTTGACGAAGAAAAACCTGTTCGACAAACTGGAATTGATTATTGAACAGAAAATCGCGTTCAAAAGTGTTTCCATAACCTACGACGAATTGATGGCAAAATTTTCCGACTCATTCCGCGCAAGATTCAAAAAGGATGGCGGTGATGTTTTTGAAAAGTTCTTGCCTCAATGGCACAATGAAACAGAAGCACTTCTGAATGATTTGAAAGCCGGAGATATACAAGTCACCAATACCGATCTGAAATTAGACAAAGAAGATACTGAACTCAGAGGTTACAGCGGTACTGTTCAATTTATTTCGAAAGGAGAAAACATTACGTTGGGTTTTGCCGCGTTTGAAGTAGACGAGGCGTTCTACATTAATTTTATTCGGGATTACGGGAATTGAATGATGAGTTATGAGTTAATGCTTCAAAATAGACACGTTACTAATTCGACATTATCCCACAACCGCTTCTTTATTATATTTCCCGCGGTATTCCAGCGGCGACATTCCTGTGATTTTTCTAAACACTTCCCGAAAGGCTTTCACGTCAGAATAACCCACTTCGTACATGATCTCACTAATTGTTTTCCGGCTTGATTCAATTGCTTTCTTGGCAGATTCAATCTTCACGCGCTGCGCATATTCTATAGGCGTATTCCCCGTTGCTTTAATGAATCTCCGATCGAAGTTTCTTCTGCCAACTGCAAATTGAGCGGAGAGCTTTTCAATGGAAATCTTCTCTTTCAGGTTGTTTTCAATATAATCCTGTGCTTGCTGAACCACCTCATCGCCGTGTTGTTTTTGTCCGGCGAAAATAGCGAAGGCAGATTGGTTGTTTCTGTCAATCTCTATTTGAAAAACCTTCGAGCAATAAACAGCAGTTTGACGATCGTAATATTTCTCTATCAGGTAGATCATCAAATTGAGAAAGGAATACGCCCCGCCATTGGTGTAAATACCGTTTTCATCTGTGATCAGTTTGTCGGTTTGCAAGTCAACATTCGGAAACATCGAACGGAAATTATCAGCCACCGACCAATGAGTTGAACAAGATTTCCCATCCAGCAAACCGCGTGCAGCCAGCAAATAAGCTCCCGTGCAAATAGTAGCAATCTCTGCTCCGTTCTTATATTGCGCTTCTACCCAATCTATCAGCGGGTCGTTTCCATTTAATGCCAACTGGTAATTGTGGTTCAATGAAGGAATTACAATCAGGTTTGTTTTTAAAATATCCGAAACGGTCGTGTGCGGCTTTACAGTAAATAATCCACCGTTAAATGCAACCTGATCTGAGATGCCAGCCAGCTGAATCTGAAACACTTCCTGTTTCCCCTGTCCTTTCCAATACAAATTTGCTTTGGTGAATATTTCATAAGCACCGGTAATACTGCTCAGATTATTCTCTCCTTCGGGAATTACTATGGTTAAATGTTTCATGCTAATCTGTTTGTACAAATATAGACGCTCTGTTTGTCCAAATCAACCCATCATATTGTCTTTTTTACACGCCGTATAAGTTTAATCCGGACAATATCTTTGTCTTAATCCAATTTGTACTAATTAATATCCAAAAGAATGAATACAACACAAATAACACTTAAAATGGTTTTTGACCGCTGGAATGGCGCACTGAAGAGTTGCGATACACTGATTAATTCACTTTCAGATGAACAACTGAAGAACGAAATTGCTCCGGGGAAGAACAGAGGAATTTACCTGCTTGGACATTTAATTGCCGTTCATGACGACATGATTGCTTTACTGGATTTAGGAGATAAACTGTTCCCTGAGTGGGTTATTCCTTTTGTTAAATCGCCCGACAGAGTAACCGAAATTCCTTCTGCACAAGAATTGCGAGCTGCCTGGATTAAAATGAACGAAACACTGACTCAAAAATTCGCTGATATGACAGACGAAGCCTGGTTTGATAAACACACGGCAGTTTCAGCAGAAGACTTTGCAAATGAACCTCATCGGAACAAATTGAACATTATTATTACCAGAACTACACACCTGACTTATCATACCGGGCAATTGGTTTTGTTGAAGTAATTGCGGTTTGAGTAAATCATTAAATTATATAACATGGAATCACAAAACTTTACAACTACGCTTCTTGTAGATCAAACGCCACATGAAGTGTTTACAGCGATCAATAATGTCAGCAGCTGGTGGCACGGTGAGATTATTGGTACGGCACAAGCCCTGAACGACGAATTTTCTTACCGAATGAAAGAGTTTCACTATTCTAAGCAGTTGGTGACCGAGCTAGTTCCTGACAAGAAGATAGAATGGCTGGTTACCGACAGTAAACTGAATTTCACTCAGAAACCGGACGAATGGACAGGAACAAAGATTCGGTTTGGTATTTCGGAAGTGGATGGCAAAACGCAGCTTACATTCACACATGAAGGCTTAACTCCGGCGTTTGAATGCTATGGCGATTGCTCAAATGGCTGGACGATGCTGATTCACCAGAGTTTGCTTAGCTTGCTGAATACAGGTGTCGGAAAAGAGGTTTTTTGAATTGGAGTATTGCTGATTTCGTATCATGAATGAAAACCTAAAGTTTCATAAAAGAAACCGGAAAAAAGGAGTCTTTTCTTTAATATAGCTTAAAGGGCAATTATGAAAAAGCTGATTCTTTTAGTTATTGTTTCATCCAATATATCGTTTATGAAAGCACAGCAAACACAAACAATTGATACGGGTAAATATCAGGGCGATTGGTACGTCATTGGATTTAAACCAAGTTTTCTCGATAAGAACTGGATCAACACCAAAGAACATTACACCTGGAACACTGAAAAAGGCTATTTTGATGTTGTTGCTACGTACAATAAAAAACCAGGTGGAAAACAGAAAAGCGCCGGTGAAAAAGTAATTCCGGTTGAAGGTAGCCGAAACTCGAAATGGATTGCCCGCATTGGGTTTTTCATCCGGGCCGATTATTACATCTATAAAATAGCTGATGATTATTCCTATGTGGTTGTAGGCCATCCAAAGCAAAAATACCTGTACATCATGGCACGAAAACCGGAACTGGACGAAAAAATATACCAGGAGTTAGTCGATTTCTCTGTAGGTTTAGGATATAAAAAGGACGATATTGTTAAACATGTTCAGGAGAATTGATAGGGAAACCGAGATTCAAACTGAAAGATAACGATTACATAAAAAATCCCGGTCAGTGTTTTTACTGCCGGGATTCATTTTTTGAAGTAAGCTAAATTACTCGATAGTAATGCAGCCGTCCTTGATGATAATCTTAGCTCCATCTTTTACTTTCACCCAACCGCACTCAGTTTTGATCTCAACTTCTCCGGCACTTGTCTGAACAGACGCTGAGCTTGTTGTGGAACCACTGAATTCGATTTTTTGAGTAGAACCGTTGGAACGAACTTCCATGGTGTATTTCTCAGAATCTTTGTTGTAATAACGAATTGTGAATGCACTTGCAACGTTCGCAACGAACAGGAAAGCAAGCGACATAAAGATCATTTTTAAATTCATAGTAACTGGTTTTTAAATGTGTAGGCTAATTTAACCACAAATTTTGGATTGCTGCTTTTGGCTTTCGGATTGAAAATTATGGATCATCTGGTCTTTCAGGAGCAATTTGTATTTTTGATCGCTATCCGGAACGGATCATTTAATAAAACACACAAGTATGTCGGACCAAACATTTGTCACCTATCAGAAGTTTAACTCAAAAAGTGAGATCCTGGAACTTGCCCAAGTGTTGAACGACCACGAAATAGAGTTTGAACTGGAAGACAACACCATGAATACCGATGGAAGCTTTTCAAACAATGAGATCAATAAAGATTATCGCCTGAAACTAAGAGCTGATGATTTTGACCAGGTAAACGAAATTCGTACAACGCTTTCCGGGAATCTTATTGATGCGATTGACGCGGATTATTACCTCTTTGACTTTACGAATGAAGAGTTGATTGATCTGGTTGCCAAAAGCGACGAATGGAGTCATTTCGATGTGCTGCTGGCAAAGAAAATCCTCAAGGAACGTGGTACGGAACTCAGCGATGAACAAGTTTCAAAACTAAAAACCGAGCGCCTGGAAGAACTTTCAAAACCTGAAGACTCTCAACCTGGCTGGGTTGCTGCCGGATACATCATGGCTTTTCTGGGAGGGCTTATCGGAATCTTGATTGGCTGGCATTTGAGCTCACATAAGAAAACCCTTCCGAATGGCGAACAGGTATACGGATACTCCGAATCTACCAGGAAACACGGAAGGCGGATTTTGATCCTGGGGCTTGTAATGATTTTGATTTCCCTGGCGACCAGAGTATTGTTAAAAGTTGATTGAATTCAGGGAGGAAAACAAGAATTTCCTATGAGAAATAACCCGTATCTTAATCCAATGAAAATATATACCAGACTTCTCATTGTAATTCCGCTGCTGATGCTTTATTCCTGTTCGGGAAAGAAAAAGGCAGATCTTTCGTTTTTTACAGAAGCAATCAAATCACGGGAAGACAATTCTTT